>JASHRB010000260.1 GCA_030037575.1 Candidatus Sulfotelmatobacter sp.
CGCAATCCAAATGTCTTCCTGCTTCTCTCGTTGCTTACTCGTCCCCATTGCCATGCGCGCATTCTACAAATCGTGCCTGTGGATACTTCACAATTTTCTTGCTCACGTATCCAGACTTTCACCACGGGCTGTTAAGGTGAGACGTACCTCTATCTCACAGGCGACCTTATAAGAACCATGGTTTGGTCGCCAGATCGAGTGGCGTCTTTAGGGCAATTTGCGAGCCGCGAATATATCTCCAGCCTGCACCCGTTTTCGCCAATCTTCCACCGTCTATGACTTGCTCGCGGCCCACGATCCAAAATCTCCACTGTTACATCCTCCGAGTGGAAAAGCGTAGTCCCCAGACATAGCCGTGAATGCGGCGTTGATACTTCCAGTGAACGATACCGGTTGGACGCCCTCTGTAACTGTAAGAATTACGCTTGAACCGCTGACCGTGCCTGACATCGGAGCAGTCGTAGCGCACGGATTGTTGGCGAAGTTCATAGTGCCGGTGACCATACGTTCCAAGCCGCCTGCACCTGTGGAAGTGACTGTGCCGCCCTGCGTGATCGATGCCGTCCCAGTATAGGTGTTCCCGGTGGCCGACGACTTAATGGTGAACTGCCAATTCCCAGTTAGATTCGTCGCGGAACTCGAACCACAACCTGCAAGACACTCGCAAAGCAACAGAACTCCCAGCATCTTTATCACGTCTTTCCTCCGTGTCTCGTTTACCGTTCGGCATCCATGATACGGTAATACGCGACGTCTCTCCGATCATTGCGCTCAAACTCAAAGGCAAGCCCAATCAGCGGACCTGCTCCGGAACGAAGAAAAACATTCTTCATCCAAGTCTTGACAATTCGTCGCTCGCGCGTGATAGTTCCGACTGCTAGTCGTATATGAGTATAGGTCAGTTATGAATAAAGGTCGCGCTTCTGACACCGCCGTATTTTTCGAAGCTCTCGCCTCCGAGAATCTGCCGCACTTGCAGGGCATGGGACGCCGCCAGCGCCATGGCGCCGAAACTCGAGTGCGCCTGTTCCGTTGCGCGCTTCAGCTTTTTGCCGAGCGCGGCTACCCCAATGTCACGGTGGAAGACATCACCGAGGCCGCGGATGTCGGTAAAGGCACGTTCTTCAACTATTTCGCAAGCAAGGATCGACTACTAATCGTAATGGCCGAAATCCAGCTAGGCAAGGTGAAAGAAGCTCTGGCACTGGCCGAAGCCGGCGAACTGACGATTTGCTCGGTGTTGCATCGGCTTTTTCTTCGCTCTGCGGAGGAACCCGGGCGTAGCCCTGCCCTCGCCCGCGCGCTGCTCGCTTCTTTTCTTGCGAGTGAGGATGTGCGCCGTCTTATCGCTCACAATCTGGCGTCCGAAGGCCGCAAACTGCTGAGCCAAATCATAGCGGAGGGGCAAAGACGCAGAGAGATCGACTCTCGTCTGAAGAAAGAAAGAGTCGCGCTTCATATCCAGCAGGCGTTTATGGGAACTCTCCTGCTTTGGTCGCTTGAGGGCCAGCCCGCCCTCGAAGCTTGCGCCGAGGAAAGTTTCCAACATTTTTGGAGGGCAGTTGCGACCTCGGGTCAAGGGCAAAAGAAATGAGATGCATTTTACGTATTGCCGCTGTCCTTTCTCTGGCGAATCTAATGTTCCTGGCGGTCGGCGACGCTCAGCAACCAACCCCCTACCGGCTCAGCTTACGCGAGGCGATTCAGCAGGCGTTGAAGAACAACGTCAATGTGCTCACGGCTTGGACTCAGGTCGACGAAGCCGAAGCCGTCCGCACCCGGTACCATTCCGCTCTACTCCCGCATGTGCTGTCGGAAAGCTATGCCAAAGTGCAGAACCTCTCCCTAAATGCCTTCGGGCTTACGGGGATTGCGACCGTAGCCTTGCCCCAAGTCACGGGGCCGTTTTCCAACTACGACTTTCGCTTTTATGCCCAACAGAGCATTATTGATCTACAGAGTTATCACGGATGGAAGGCCAGTGAACGAGTCGTTGACGCCAGCAAATCGGGATATGAGGGGGCATTAGATCTCGCCATCCTTGCCGTTGCCAATCTCTATCTGAACAGCGAGTCCGCCGCTGCGCGAATCGAAGCTGCCCAATCGCGGGTTGCCGACTCGGATGCCTTGTACAAACTCGCGAAAGACAAGCACGACGCCGGAACCGCGACCGGCGTGGACGTGCTGCGTGCGCAGGTACAGCTGGCAAATGACAAGCAGGCTCTGCTGGTCGCGCAGAATCAGTATAAACAGTCGCTTCTCGCTCTTGCTCGGAATCTCGGCATGAGCCCGGCCACGCCTTTGGAACTCGCCGAGTCCCTCCGTTATCAACCTTTCACCGCGCCCCCAGCCGAGGTCCTTTTGCCGACGGCACTTCTTCAACGTCCCGACTATCTGGCACTTGCCAGCCAGCGCCAGGCAATAGTCGAGCAGCAGCGGGCCAACCGAGCCCGCTACTATCCCAAGTTGAGCATTGGCGGAACTTATGGCGAGTTTGGCCGCAGCATAGGCGGCGTCACTGGAATAGGCGGCATTCAAGCCCAGATCGACGTTACTGTGTTTGATCGCGATCGCACCGGAGCCGCCCAGCAAATCGAGAGCCAGCTCAGGCGCGTCGATTATCAAATCGCCGACCTGCGGCGTGGCATTGAAGAGGACATCCGAGAGGCGCTGCTGAATCTTCAGTCCACTGCCGAGCAGGTGGCTGTCGCCAAGGAAGGACTAGATCTCGCACAGCGTGAACTCGGGCTCACGCAGGATCGCTTCCAGGCGGGAACGACCAATAATGTAGAAGTGGTTACAGCCCAAGACGAACTTGCGCGCGCCCAGGAGAATTACATCCTTGCCGTCACGAGCAATGTTCAAGGGAGGTTTTTCCTCGCGGCGGCCTTGGCAGACACGAAGGACATTGGCAATTAACCGGAAAGTCCGTAAGAACCTGTGTCGACCGGGCGATGGTGGATGTTCACGCCCGAGAGGGTTGAAGCTATGAAACGACGTCTACCGATCTTGATCCTGCTGGCCGCGGCACTCGCCGCTGGCATGTACTTTTATCCGCGTATTGCCAGGAAAACAGAGCCTCAAAATCAGCTAACGCTTTCTGGCAACATCGAAGCGCACGAGAGCCTTATCAGCTTCAAAGTGCAAGGACGCATCGCAGATCTGCCCGTTGAGGAAGGCCAATGGGTTAAGGCTAACGCTCTGCTTGCGCGTCTCGACGATGCCGACTACAGGCAGAAGGTTCTCATGGGAGAGGCCGCGGTCAACGTGCGCAAATCCAACCTTGCGCTTCTGCTCGCCGGAACCCGCGAGCAGGAAGTGGGCGCGCTGCGGCAGACGATGCTCAATGCGCAAGCCGAGCTCGACGAAAAGAAGATCGAGGACGATCGCGCCCAGCGGCTTTTCAAAAAGGATGAAGTCTCGGCCCAGGACCGTGATCTCGCCGACACCGCTCGGAAGCGTGCCGAAGCGACATTTCGAGCAGCACAACAGCGTTACAACGAAGCTGTCGAAGGCACCCGCAAAGAAGACATAGCCATCGCTCGCGCCAATCTCAAGGAAGCCGACGCCGATCTCGGCTTATCGCGAGTCAACCTGGACTACACAACCCTCCATGCGCCATCTGCCGGGGTGATCACTGTGCGCGAGGCGGAACTCGGAGAGGTAGTCAATCCTGGCACGCCAATAGTCACTCTGGCGGATCTCGATCACATTTGGTTGCGCGCATATATCGCCGAAACCGATCTCGGCCGCATTCGCTGGGGGCAGCGAGCGACCATCTCCACCGACACGTATCCGGGCAAACAGTACCACGGGCGTATTTCATTCATTTCTTCGAGCGCCGAGTTCACGCCGAAGAGCGTGCAAACCTACAAAGAACGCATCACCCTTGTCTATCGAATCAAGATCGACATCGACAATCCTAACTACGAACTTAAGCCTGGTATGCCGGCTGACGCTCACATCGACCTGGCTGCAGCGGAGCCGAACACACCTCAGACGGGAACTAAGCCGAATTAATGCAGGAGAAGGCCCAATCCGCGATCATTGCCGAGGGACTCACCAAGAGCTTTGCCATGGTGCGCGCGGTGGATCACTTGAGTTTCGATGTACGCAAGAGCGAAATCTTTGGCCTGGTAGGTCCAGACGGAGCCGGGAAAACTACAACGCTGCGCATGCTCGCCGGCATCATGGCGCCTGATGGAGGCACTGCTCACGTAGCTGACTTTAATGTAGTTCACGATCCTGAAAACGCCAAGCGACACCTCAGTTACATGCCGCAGCGCTTCGGGCTGTACGATGACCTCACGGTCGACGAGAATATTCGCTTCTACGCCGATCTGTTCGGAGTGAGTCGGAAAGAACGGGAAGAGCGTTCTACATCCTTATTGCAGGCCGGCGGCATGCGAGAGTTTCGCCGGCGTCGCGCGGGGAAGCTTTCCGGCGGCATGAAGCAGAAACTGGGTTTGGTCTGCGCGCTCATCCATCGTCCCAAGATAATTTTGCTGGATGAGCCAACCACCGGCGTCGATCCCATTTCGCGGCGCGATTTCTGGCGCATCCTTTACGAATTGGCCTCGGAAGGCGTGACAATTCTCATCTCTACCGCCTACCTCGACGAAGCCGAGCGCTGTCATCGCGTCGCCTTGCTCCATCAAGGAAAGCTGCTTTTCTGCGACACGCCGAACAATCTCAAGGGCAAGCTGGGCAAGAGCGTGTTGTCCATCACCTCATCCGAACCGCGCAGACTGCGTGCGGAGCTGGAGAAGGCGGTTGGCGTCTCCAGCATGGTTCTGACCGGCGATGGCCTACACGTGGTGGTTGACGATGGCGCCAGCCGTATCCCCGAATTCAAAGCCCGGTTAAACAACGCCTCCGTCCCGTTCCGCACGATTCAACAAGTCACACCCACGATTGAAGACCTCTTCGTCGACGCGGTCGGCAGTGGAGCGGCATCGCATGCCTGAATACAACAATTCTGTGATGATCGAGAATTTGGTCAAGCGTTTCGGAGATTTCGTGGCCGTCGATGGCATCAATCTCGAAGTGCGCGAAGGCGAAGTTTTTGGTTTTCTCGGACCGAATGGTGCGGGCAAGTCTACGACCATCCGCATGCTCTGCGGCCTGTTGACGCCTACCTCCGGCCGGGCGCGGGTCGCAGGATATGACGTGGGTCGGGAACCAGAATCGGTGCGCCAGAACATTGGCTACATGTCGCAGAAGTTTTCTCTTTACAACGATCTTAAGGTGATCGAAAACATACGCCTGTTCGCTGGTCTCTATAGCGTACCCGCGGGCCTGCTCGAGGAACGAATTGAATGGGCCTTGCAGATGGCGAATCTCAAAGGCCAGGAAAACCTGATTACCGCTACACTTCCCGGAGGATGGAAGCAACGCCTCGCCTTGGGCTGCGCGGTGTTGCACCAGCCGCCCGTCGTCTTTTTGGATGAACCCACTTCCGGCGTCGACCCTATTTCGCGCCGTCACTTCTGGGACTTGATTCATCACATGGCAGGGGAGGGCGTGACGGTATTCGTAACTACGCACTACATGGAAGAGGCCGAATACTGCAACCGCCTGGCATTGATCTTTCGCGGCACCATCGCCGCGCTGGGTACGCCTTCCGAGTTAAGGCAAGAATCGATGAAGGGCGAACTGCTCCTGGTGGAGTGTGAGCCACTGGGCGAAGCAGTCGAGATTTTGCAGTCCGCTCCCGACGTGATTGACGCAGCGGTTTTCGGCAGGGCTTTGCACCTGGTCGTGCCTGACGCGACTGCCGCCATCGCCCAGGTTAAAAAGTTTCTGTCGGACCATGGCGTCAATGTCGCCCTGATCGACAAAATCCATCCCAGCTTGGAAGATGTTTTTGTCTCGCTCACCAGCGCGCCTGGTTCGGAGAAAGAGTGGAACGCATGAGCTTCACTCGCTTCCTCGCCGTAGCCAGAAAAGAGGTCGTCCACATCCTTCGCGATTCACGCGGTCTGATCATTGTCCTGATCATGCCTGTGGTGCTGGTGCTGCTGTTCGGCTACGGCGTCAGTCTCGATTTCAAGGGGCTGCCCGTGTACGTATACGACCGCGATGGCAGCCAGCAGAGTCAGGATCTTCTGAAGCGCTTCCAGGCCAGCGAGTATTTCGACGTTGTGCGGGTTGTGAACAATTACCCTGCATTGGCTCGGGTGCTCGACGATGGGCATGCCAAGATGGGCCTTGTCATCCCCTGGGATTTTTCTCAACGTCTGAGCGAT
>JASHRB010000261.1 GCA_030037575.1 Candidatus Sulfotelmatobacter sp.
GTCCGGATCCTGTGCGGCGATGTCCTGAAATTCCTTCTGCGCTTCTTCGTACCAGAAGGAGTGCAGCAAAGCGACACCGCGATCGAAGGCCTTGCGAACCGCGGGACTGCAGGAAACCTGGAAATCGACGGTGCCGAGCTGGGAGGCAGTCAGGTCTTCGTGGTGAGCGTGGTCGCGCTCGTCATCCGCGACGGCGACAGAGCGCAAGACCGTGCAAGCAGCGATCAGACTGGAGAGCAGAAAAAACCCTGCGATACGCTTCATGGAAACCCCGCTGAAAAGCGAGTTTAGTCGCCCGCGTGGGAGGGGTCAAACGCGAACGGGGGCGGAAGGAGTTTTGCCCTTCCTCCTGGCACCCCGTCAAACGCAAACGGAGAGTCGATGAGCGTTCCAAAGCCGAATATCGAATATTGCGCCGGGACAAATGGATTATGCTTCTGGGCATGACCTCCGGATTCAAACGTTTCCTCGAAGCTGCCGCTTGGTTCGTCTTAGGTTTTCTGGCTCACATGCTGCTGCTTCACTATCATCACCACCCGTTTCGCTGATCTCGGGTTCCGCCGGCAGAAGCAGCGGCTTAGTTTTCAGGCCCATCGCTTATCCGCAAGCGAAAAAGCCCTTCGCCGGAGCGAGGGGCTTTTTCGGGGGGAGGGATTAGGGCGAAGCGCCCGTGGTCCAAACACTGATTTCCCGCTATTTCTGCTCGCCTGTTGCCGGAACGCTGTTGCTCGAGAGCTGCTCGAGATCGTTCTTCAACAGGCTGATTTCCACGCGGCCGCCGCTCATGCGTTTCGCCTTGGCATCTTCGTCGGCGGTGGGAGCGTTGCCCATGCCCACGAGATAAATGCGATAGAGGGGAATGTCATGATTCAGCACCATGTAGCGAACCACAGACTCGGCCATCTTCTGCGAGTTCTCAATCGCCACTTGGCCCTTGCCCGAGGAAAAACCCTGCACTTCGATGATGTAGCCCTTTTGTCCCTTCACGCCGTTGGCCATGTCGTCGAGCGCGTCCTTGGCATTCTTGCTCAACACGGTCTGGCCGGGACGGAAGCGGATTTCAGTCTGGTTGGAGGCTTTGTATTGGTCGATGTTGCTGACCACGGTTTCGACGTTCTGAATGCGATTGGTGGCTTCCTGAGCGCTCTGCTGCGCCTGAGTCGCCTTATTGCCCGCATCGATGGCATGCTGGTCGGCTTCATTGGCCTTATCCCACGCCATCTTGATGCCGGCCTGCGCGCGGGCATCGGTATCTTTGATCGCCTTGCTGTTGGCCGCGGTCAGATCGTCGAGTTCGTTGATGCGATCGCGAATCGGCTCGGTCTGCCGCTTCACATAGCTCTTGCGGGCAAACGGATTCACGCGTCCCCAGAAGCCTTCCCGGCTGGGCGGTTGCAAGGGCTGTTTACCGGTTGCGGTGTCGGTGGACGGAGTTGCCGGCGCTGACTGCGCTGCCGCCGGCTGACTGGATTGATCCTGGGACGACGAAGTCTGGGCGAGGGCCGGGAACGCCAGCACTGCGGCCAGAGGCAAAGCAAAGAGAATGCGGGTCTTCATGATGAGACTTCCTCCAAGTTGAGGAGCGATTTAGGGCCTCGCTCCCCCACGCCAAAACGCGCGTGATGCGTTATTTAATTGCGTCCCCTGAAGCTACGACGAAGCAAGCATTTTGCGCTTGCCGCCATGCGCTGACGCCGCGCCTGTGGCTTATTTAAGGTTATTGCCGCAAAAGCCGCGGCACGTTTCCTTATTACAGTTCGGATGCCAAACCCCGATACGAGGTTGGCGCGCTAAGCCATTGATCCACATGGACATTGTACTGCCGCCGGGCGGTAAGCGGGTAATCGAACAAGCCCGGGGACGGTAATTTTGGCAAACTTGTATAAAAACTGCGTGTGTGCAGAAATATGCCTGAACTCCCCGACATTGCCGCGTACCTCAGCGCGCTCGCACCGCGCGTCGGAGGAAAGCGGCTAAAGCAAATTCGGCTTGCCAGTCCTTTCCTTCTGCGCACGGTGCGGCCGCCGCTCGCTGCGGTTGAAGGCCAACTCCTGCGCGAACTGCGCCGCGTGGGCAAGCGCATCGCCTGGGGAATGGAAAACCACCTTTGGCTCGTTTTTCACTTGATGATCGCCGGCCGCCTTCACTGGCGTGCTCCAGGCGCGAAACTCGCGGGCCGCCAGAACCTGGCCGCGTTTGATTTTCCCGAAGGTTCGCTGGTGCTCACAGAGGCTGGTTCGAAGCGGCGAGCATCATCGCACATTGTGCGTGGGGAAGAAGGGCTGCGGTCGATTGATCCCGGTGGGATTGAGATTCTCAGCAGCGATCTAGCTGCATTCCGTGCAGCGCTCACCCGCGAGAACCGCACTCTCAAACGAGCCCTAACGGATGCACGGCTGGTGAGCGGGGTCGGCAATGCATATTCGGATGAGATTCTACATGCGGCGCGACTATCACCGGTGGCGCTCACCCGTAAGTTGAAGCCGGATGAATGGGAACGATTGTTTAGGGCCGCAGGCGAAACTTTGCAGCTGTGGATTGACCGGCTGCGCGCCGAAGCTTTAGATTCGTTCCCGGAAAAAGTTACGGCGTTTCGCAAAGACATGGCTGTGCATGGAAAATACCAAGAGCCATGCCCGAAATGCGGCGACAAGATTTTACGAATTCGTTATGCGGATAGTGAAACCAATTATTGCGCGCGCTGCCAGACCGGCGGAAAAGTGCTGGCCGACCGAAGCCTGTCGCGACTCCTGGGATCGGATTGGCCGCGCACCATGGAAGAATTAGAGGCATGGACGCGGCCGGGATGAGAGCCGGGCGGTGAGGGCTCGGAAAAAACGCAGCCGCCAAATTAAAACGACCATGCAGCTTCGCCAGAAAACAGCCATCATTACGGGAGCGGCGGGAGGGATTGGCAGAGCTGCGGCCCGGCTTTTTGCCCGCGAAGGCGCGGCCGTGAGCCTGGTGGATCTGAATGGGGAAACAGGCGAGAGCTTGGCGCGGGAAATCCGCGAGGCGGGCGGGCGGGCAGTCTTTGAAGGGGCAGACGTCACTCAATGCAAAGATTGCCGGCGAGTGATTGCCCGTACGCTTGGGGAATTTGGGAGCCTTCACATCCTTTTTAATAACGCGGGCATAATTCGGCGCGCCTCCGTGGTTGAGCTGGTCGAGCAGGATTGGGATGCGCTGATGGCGGTTAACCTGAAATCCGTCTTCCTCATGTGCCGCGAGGCGATTCCGCGGATGGCCAGCACCGGCGGGGGTTCGATTATCAATACGGCTTCGGGGTGGGGGTTGGCCGGAGGAGCCCGCGCAGCCGCTTATTGCGCCTCGAAGGGCGCCGTGGTTTTGATGACTAAAGCGATGGCCATCGATCAC
>JASHRB010000262.1 GCA_030037575.1 Candidatus Sulfotelmatobacter sp.
CCGATTTTCTGCGCGTCGGGTGCGACATTGTCGAGACCAATACGTTTGGCGGTTCGCGCATCGTTCTGGGCGAATTCGAGCTTGCCGATCGGGTGCGCGAAATTAACCTCAAAGCGGCCCAATTGGCGCGCGAAGCCGCACAGCAATTCTCCACGAAGGACCGGCCAAGGTTCGTGGCGGGATCGCTGGGGCCGACCACCAAGTTGCCGTCGCTGGGACACATTGGGTTTGAGGCAATGGCGGCAGCTTATGAGGAACAAGCTCGAGCGCTGATCGAAGGCGGCGTGGATGTGCTGCTGATTGAAACCTGCCAGGATTTGCTGCAGGCAAAGATCGCAACCATCGGTGTGATCGAGGCCATGAAGAAAGCCGGCAAACGGCTGCCGGTCACGGTGCAAGTGACTCTGCAGGAAACGGGAACGATGCTTCTGGGCACGGAGATTGGCGCGGCGTTGACCGCCCTCGAGCCGTTTGATGTCGATGTTCTCGGCCTAAATTGCGCAACCGGACCAAAGGAGATGAACGACGCAGTCCGCTATCTGGCGATGAATTCGACGAAGGAAGTGTCGGTGCTTCCGAACGCCGGATTGCCGCAGAACCAAGGCGGGCACGCGGTTTACAACTTGACTCCGCATGAACTGGCCGAATATCACAAGCACTTTGTGCAGGATTATGGCGTGCGCATTGTCGGCGGATGTTGCGGAACCAAGCCGGAACACTTGAAAGCCGTGGTGGAAGCGGTTTCTGGAATCGAACCCGCGCAGCGCGCTGTGAACAAGGTCGGCGCAGCTTCGAGCGCGTACACTTCGGTTCCGCTCGATCTGGAGCCGAAGCCGTTGATTGTGGCAGAGGAAATGAACACGACGACGCGCGTCGAGCATTTCCGAAATCTGGTGCGCGCGAAACAATACGATGACATTCTCACGCTCGCCAAGAAGCTGGTGAACGACGGCTCGCACATGTTGGACTTGTGCTGCGCCATCGTGGGCGAAGACGAAAAGGGATATATTTCGTCGATTCTCGAAAAGATTGCCACGCGCGTACCCGCGCCAATTCTCGTTGATTCCACCGAGGCCGAGGTTGTGGAGGAAGCGCTGAAGCGGATTCCAGGGCGGGCGATCGTCAATTCGATCAATCTAGAGGACGGCGAGAAGCGAACTTCCCTGGTTCTGCCCATGGCGAAACGCTATGGGGCGGCGGTGATTGCGCTGACCATTGATGAAGAGGGAATGGCGCTGACGGCAGAAAAGAAAACCGCGGTTGCGCGCCGAATTTTCGATCTCGCCACGAACAAATATGGTCTGGACGCCACCGACCTCATTTTCGACGCGCTGACCCTGCCCATCTCGACCGGTCAAGAGGAATACCGAACCGCTGGGATCGAAACGATCAAGGCGGTCGAGCGCATTAAGAAAGAATTGCCCGGCGTGAAGACGATCCTGGGAGTGAGCAACATTTCTTTCGGCCTGGATGCGTATCCGCGGCGTGTGCTGAATTCCGTCTTCATGCATGAGGCTGTCGATCGCGGCCTCGACATGGCGATTGTGAATTACACAAAAATCTATCCGCTGTACAAGATTCCGCAGGAAGAAGTTGACCTGGCGCGCAAGCTGATTTTCCGCGACCAATCGAACGGCGACCCGCTGCAAGCCTACATGCACCACTTCGCCGGAATGAAAGGCAAAGCCGCGGCTTCGACCACGGCGCACGTGGATCAGCTTTCCGTAGAAGACAAGCTGAAGTTCGCCATCATCAACGGAGAAAAATCTGTCGGCGACGGTGCGCGGAAGAAATCTCTGGAAGACTTGCTCGAAGAAGCGCTTCGTTCTTATTCCCCGCTCGAATTGATTAACACAGTTCTGCTCGACGGAATGAAAACCGTTGGCGATCTGTTCGGCGCGCGCAAGATGCAGTTACCTTCGGTGCTGGATTCTGCGGGCGTGATGAAACAGGCGGTTGCCTATCTGGAGCCGAAGATGGAGAAGAAAGCTGGCGGGGCTCAGAAAGGCACGATTGTTATCGCAACCGTGAAGGGCGACGTTCACGATATCGGGAAAAATCTGGTCGACATTATTTTATCCAACAATGGATTCAAGGTGGTGAATCTCGGCATCAAGCAGCCGGGTGACACAATCATTAAAGCGGCGCAGGAACATGGCGCCGATGCGATCGGCCTCAGCGGGTTGCTGGTAAAGTCGACGCTGGAGATGAAATATGTGATTCAGGATTTGCGGCGGCAGCAGCTCGCCTTCCCCGTCATTTGCGGCGGCGCCGCGTTAACCCGCAAATATGTCGAAGATGACTTGCGCCGCGAATATCAAAACGCTGTTTTCTATGCCGAAGATGCATTTGCCGGCCTGCACGTGATGGAGGATTTAGTCACCGCGGATGGCGCGCGGGAGGCTCGCCTGCGCGATGGGCGCACGATAAAGGAGTATGCCAAGGCCGCGGTTGTGGATGAAGAAACCGGTCCGGTGTTTGCCGAGCGCAGCCCGGTGGTCAGCGACGCGACCAATATCCCGGCGGCTCCGTTTTGGGGAGTGCGCGTCGAATCGTATGACGTTCGCGACGTGTTTCCCTACATTAACGAAACGGCGCTGTTCAAGAACCAATGGCAGCTGAAGACCGCGTCGCAATCCGATTATGTGCGCTTGGTGGAAGACAAATTCCGGCCCATCAAGAAGAAATTGGAAGCCGAAGTAGCCGCCTCGGAGTGGTTCGAGCCAAAAGTCGTCTGGGGATATTTCCCCTGCCAGAGTGAGGGGAACGATGTGGTGATATATGACGCTGCCACCTTGAAAGAACAGGATCGAAAGCAACTGCTGCGGTTCACGTTTCCTCGTCAGCGCGAAGGGCGCAAATTGTGCATCTCCGATTTCTTCGCTGGGAGGTCTTCCGGCAAAACGGACGTGATTGGCTTATCGCTGGTGACGATCGGCCCAAAGGCCTCCATCGAGACGCAACGATTGTTTGAAGCGGGCGAGTACACGAAATATTTATATGTGCACGGGCTGAGCGTGGAAACGGCCGAAGCGTTGGCTGAACTGCATCACAAGAAGATGCGTGAGGAATTGGAAATTGCTGGCGAAGATTCGCTGGAGATTCGGGATTTGTTCCATCAGAAATATCGTGGGTCGAGATATTCGTTCGGCTATCCCGCCTGCCCGAATCTCGAAGATCAAACCAAGTTATTCGCTCTGTTGAAGCCCGAGGCGAGTGTGGGCGTTCGATTAACTTCCGGATTCCTGCTTGAGCCTGAACAGAGCACCTCGGCCATCGTTGTGCATCACCCCGCAGCAAAATATTTTGTGGTGTAAGCAGACTTTTACAGCGACCGGTTGTCCGGTTAGAATGCGCTTTTTCTCGCCAACATGCAGGCGTCAAATCGCATCGGAGACACATGATCCGCAAACTGCCCTCCGGTGAATATCGCTTGTATTCGCGCACGAAAAATCCCAAGACGGGCAAGCGAAGGAATCTGGGCACGTTCTCGTCGCGGGCAGCGGCGCAGAAAACACGAACGCGCCGTGCAGCATTTCAAGCAGGGGCAGTAGAATGGCCTTTAAGAGCGCTTCGAGAACGCCCGATCAAACTGGGCAGCGTCATTTGAGAGTTCGACCGAGGCTTTGAGCGGCAGGTTACCTTAACACGGAGTGCTTCAGCGCTGCTCGCCCCCGGACCGGCAGCAGCGACAATTAAGACGATCGCGAGATGATAAGCGGGTTTCTTCATGGGCACAGCGCAAAAACCCGCAAGACGAACGCCCTTTCATTCTTCTGCGAACACCCATCTGGCAGAAGTTAGGTTCGTACTCTCTTTAACTCTTGGCCTTGGTCGGCGAGTCCGTGCAAATTTTAGGTTGCAAGGCCAGTTGAGGATGCCGGGGGAAGCCTCACTAATCTAAGTATTCTTTTTGGCGGGGTTTTGTTCACACAATATTTTTAAGTTTGCAGGGGCCATCAGGGACCTGAACTGCAACAGACGTGTTAAGCTCAAGCTCTGTTCGCAGACTCCTGAGCAGAGGCTCGCGATTGTCCGTTCCGTCCGATTCCGCTCTTTGCTGGCCACTAGTCAGGCCCTCCCGCGCCGATTGCCGGCCGCTGTCTGCACCGGAAGTCGAGGTTGTGCAGTTGTTCGATGAACTGCGCGACAGGCTGCTGCGCTATCTTCTTGCCTTGGGACTATCGGCGCACGATGGCGAGGAAATTATTCAAGAATCCTTCCTTCTTCTTTTCCAGCATTTGCAACGGGGAAAATCCCGAGAAAATCTTCGCGGGTGGACTTTTCGCGTGGCTCGCAACCTAGCCTTGAAACAACGGGCAGCCAATCAACTCCGGCTGTCGCGAACCCTAACGTTCGAAGACACTTCGCCGGAGCAACACCTCGATCGAGGTTTGAATCCGGAAGAGCGGTTGCAAAGTAAGCAAAGGCAGACGCGGCTGCTGGCCGTGGTTGCGGCCCTATCTGAGCATGATCAGACGTGCTTGTACCTGCGTTCCGAAGGCTTGCGCTATCGCGAGATTGCGCAGGTCTTGGGTATCTCTCTGGGGTCGGTTGCCGCATCGCTCGCGCGTTCTCTGGCTAGACTGGGACGGGCAGATGAGGTTCACGCATGAGTGCCAGATCTTCTCACGTCCGCGCTGAAGATCTCTTGCTGCATGCAGGCGGAGAGTTAAGCTCTGACTCGGACGCGCACATCAAGGCACATCTGGAAAGCTGCTCTTATTGCCGCGAGCGTCTGGACGGGTGGCAAAACTCGCTGAGTGAGTTCGGCGAAGCTCATCACGACTTGCGGCGGGCGGAGTTGCCGCCTGCCCATCGGGCGCGCAGTGC
>JASHRB010000263.1 GCA_030037575.1 Candidatus Sulfotelmatobacter sp.
ATGGCTGAAAACAAGTCGCGCATAGAAATCCTGCAAAGCCTCATGAAAATGTAAGCGAATACGGGCGTCACAATAAGAGCTCCGGTGATGAACCGCGCTATGGCGATCCCCGCAAGCTGCCCCGTGACCGAGCGATTTTTGACCAGCGCACCTGCGACCACCAGAAACACGACTCCCACCGCCATCCTCGCCCATTCGAGAATCGCCAGTTGGTGGGGTCGCGAAAGCGCTTGCAACAAAGGACCCGTGAAATAGGCGAACATGAGCGCCATGTTCAGCACACTTAAGATTCTGAGAGCATCCGCCGCTGGGGTCCATTTTGGCCCGACGGTCGCCATCAGAGGCCCAGCTACGGCCAGCAGTCCGGTAAAGGCTGGTAATGCTAATACCCCACACAGACGAATGCAAACAAGCGCGCTTCTGCGCAGTGCTTCAGGGTTGTCTTGCCAGCGAGAGAATTCCGGTAAAGAGACGGCTTGGATCGAGGATGTCACTGCGGCTTGAATACCGTTCGCCATTCGCTCCGCTACTTTGTATAAACCCACCGCCACCGGGCCGAACAACAGGCCGAGCAGAATCGAAGCGGCCTGCACGTCGGCATAAATTCCCAGAAGGGCCAAAAAGTTCGAGGCCGAAAAACCGGTCAGATCTTTCAAATGACGCCACGAAAATTCGAACCGCGGCCGCCATGAACTCAGCCGCCATAACAGCACCGCAGCCGTCGAGTCGCGAACAATTTGTTGTCCCACCAACGCCCAGGCGCGAAATCCTGCCAGCGCCATCCCGATCCCGACAACCCCGCTTATCAGAACTGCCACATTGGATCGGATGGAGAGACTCTTGAAGTCCATCTGCCTGCTTAGCAAGGCGTTCTGCACAAGTGACATTCCCTGGATCGGAATGCAGAGCGAGAGCGCGGCAATAATGCTCGCCACCTCCGGCGCATGATTCTTGCGCGCCCACCATCCGCTGAGCAGAACGCTGATCGCAATCAGGATCAAACTCAGAATCTGGTCCATCCAAAACACGGCGTCCAGATGCTCTGCTTCCAGCTCTTTTTTCTGGATCAAAGCGGTTACAAATCCCTGATCGAGAAACATCTGGAGAAAACCGATATAAATCAGGGCAATGGCAACTGTTCCGAAGTCATGTGGTCCCAATAGACTCGCCAGAACAGCTGTGAACAACGCGGTGAAGCCTTGTTGGCCCCAATTCGCCGTGTACGACCATTTCAAGGCATTGAGGAATGATTTCTGTTGTGCCATCTACCCCATAAGCAAGAAATTAGATTCTTGCAATTCTCGATTATGCCTTTCTTGCTACCGCAAGGAACTCCGAGAAAAGAATATTGTTTGTAAAGCCGGACATAAGACCGTCGACGGCTCGGGTTTGTGGAGATCGAACTTCGAGGATGTTTTTTGGCTCCATACCAGCATCGCGAAACCAGCGTCGAATTCTCCTCCGCGAAGTCGGATGAACACCCATGCTTTTATAACCACCGAAATCCCAGAAGAACTCGTGCCGGCGGATTTGCCACCAGTACGCGAGGAGTGGCGATATCTTCGGTACCAGTAGAATCGCCGTGCCTTTCTCCGAGAGAACGCCTTGAAACAACGACAAAACCGACCTCGGATCCGGCACCAAATGAATAATATTTGAAAACAAAATGCAATCGAAAGATCGACCACTCAACTGTTCGCGTGCTGCACGAAAATCTCCGTAAACCATCTCCACGCCCGCTGCTTCAGCACCCCCGGGGATGACGGGATCGAGCGGAACTGCAACCACACTCAATCCCTTTTCCGCGAGCACCGCTTCCGTAGCACCCCATTCGCACCCAATGGAGAGCAATGTCCTCGCTTCATCGGGTATCGAGGAGAGCAATTCCAGCCGTACCGGCTCATAATAAGATTTCGAGTAAGTAGCAAATTTCAACTTCGTCTGGGTCTCGCAAAGGGATTGCGGATTATGGCCATTGCTGCTTATTCTCTGCAGAGTTTCCAGTTGCCGGTGCAGTTCCCGACCGCTCACCCCGAGGCCGACATTGACATATTTATTGGGAATGTGGTGTAGCAGGAAATCTTCAAGACGCGAAATACAGATCAGCTTCGTGAAGCCGCATTGAGTGTAGGGATCGGTCGACGCAGTACATGCCAGATCGTACGTGGAGTGATGTGGACCCACTAGAAAGCCACCCGATTCAATTGCTCTTCGAAGATGCTGACGGGTAAGCACGAAGCAGGCCGAGTGCTCATTTGTGAAGTAGGCAAACTGGTGTTTTCCGCGAGATCGGAGAGACCTTATATCCCAGTGAAAATAACCATGAACGTCGGGGAAATGGAATTCGCCGTCTCGATCCCGTTCAAATCGCAGGAATCCCGCAATCTCATCCTCGTGAAGCTCGGCCGATACCTCGAAGAACGCCCGAAGATTTCTCTCGGTGACAAGCGTGTCGTCTTCTGAATAGATAAAAAGATCGTAGTCGTTCAGACGGCTGGCAAGAATTTCTTTGTGCGCAAACGGCAATGCCCAGGGATCTTGCCCCTTCAAATCGATCACAACTAATTCAACGTCGGACAATGACTTTTCCAAATCCGAGAAAACCACAATATCCACTTCGAATGTCATTGAGCGGTATTCGGCTATAAGCCGCCGTAGATAGGCGTCGTTCTTCGCCCCGAAATTTGCAATGGCAACTAGAACTCTCGTCCGCAAGGGTATGTTCACCGTTCCTGCGCCGCAAATCGCGGCCTGCGGAATTTTGCCAGCCCTGCTTTTGTGGTTCGCCCGATCTCCTGTATTAGGAGTTTGCCCGGATCGCCGGAATCGACTGCCTTCCAGCGAGAATATGCAAGAACCCAGAGGATGCCGCAAATGGCAGAGACAAAAAGT
>JASHRB010000264.1 GCA_030037575.1 Candidatus Sulfotelmatobacter sp.
CGATCAAAAAGATGAAAAAAGGCGTGCGTCTGGTGAACTGTGCGCGCGGAGAGTTGGTCAACGAGGCCGATTTAATCGAAGGGTTGAAGAGCGGACACATCGCGGCCGCCGCGCTCGATGTTTTTTCGCAAGAGCCGCCGAAGGATTCTCCGCTTGCGGCCATGGAAAACGTCATCCTCACTCCCCACATCGGCGGATCGACCTTCGAAGCCCAGGAAGCCGTCGGCGTGCAAATCGCGCAGCAGGTACGCGAATACCTCAAGCACGGAGTCATTCAGAACGCAGTCAACGTCCCTTCGGTCTCGGCCGAGGAATACGCCGAGATCCAGCCGTATATCATTCTCGCCGAGCGCATGGGATCGTTCCTCGCCCAGATTTCCGAAGGCTCGATCGAAGAAATTTCCTTGCGCTATAGCGGCCGCATCGCGGAATGGAAAACCGACTTAATTCGCAACGGTGCGATCAAAGGCATTTTGAATCAGACGCTCGACGAAAAAGCCAACCTGGTGAATGCCGCGTCGCTGGCCGCGTCTCGCGGGCTTCGCGTGCATGAAGCGCACAAGGAAAAAGTCTCCACCGGGGGCGCAGGCAGCGTGCTTTCGATCTTGCTCAAAAGTTCGAAACGAGAGCATCTGGTCAAGGGGGCGGTGCTGCGGGGCACGGCGCCGCGCCTGCTGCACATCGACGATATCGACGTGGAAGCTCCGCTCGAGCGCGATCTGGTTTATCTGCGCAACCGCGACGTGCCCGGAGTGATCGGCAAAGTCGGCACGATTCTCGGCCAGGCGGAGGTAAACATTGCCGATTTCTCCCTCGGCCGCCGCGCCGCCGAAGGCTCCCCGGAACGCGAAGCCATCGCCGTGGTGCACGTCGATGCGCCCGTACCCCATGAGGTGCTGAAAAATCTGGAGTCAATTCCAGCCGTGCGCCAGGCGAAGGCGGTGCGCTTGTTCTAGATTGCCGCCCGGAACATGCCGCGGTTCAACTCCGGGTTCGCGGTGCCGCGGCGCTAAACGCCCTGCGCGACGACAGGATACGGCCAGGGCTACAAATTCCTCTCATCCCGCCTCAACTTCCGGCTCTCGGCCAGCAGCGCCATGGAGTGCATCAGATTCTGCAGGGTGACGATTCCCACCAGCCGCTGATCCTCCACCACCGGAATGATGCTCAAATTCCGCGAGGTCAATTTTCGAAATGCCGACGCCAGAGACTCCTCGCGCATGGAAACTTCAAACAACTTATTCATCACCGCCTGCACGTAGCCATTGCCCTCCATACGCAGGGCTTCGATGATCCGCTGCTTAGAAATCACGCCCACCATGTCGCTGCCGCGAACCACCGGAAAATCATCCTGCAGCGAGTGCACCGCCTTTTCGAGCGCATCCACCAGCGTATCCGCCGGGGAGAGCGTGGCGAAATCGGTCAGCATCACTTCTTCCAGGCGAACGTTATCCAGGACCGATTGAAAAATGACCGCGCGCTCTTCCAGTTGCGCCGCCGCGAAAATAATCACGCCGATCATCGTCAGCCAGGTGTTGCTGAACAAGCCGCCGACCATCAGCACCATGGCAATGGCATGGCTGATGGAAACGGCGCGGCGCGTGGCCACCGAAACATCGACACTGCGGGCAAAATGCGCGCGCAGAACCCTTCCCCCATCGAGAGGATAGGCGGGCAACAGATTCAACCCCGCCAAATAAATGTTGGCCCACACCAGGCTGCGCGGCAAATTGGCCGCCTGAAAAAACGGCCACTGCCAAAGCTCAAATCCCGGAATCAGCGCAAGAAGCACAACCGCCGCAACCGCCCCCAGCACAAGATTCGCCGCCGGCCCGCTCAGGGCGATGCTCCCTTCGCGCTTCCACAAGGCGGCCGGAGATTTCGAATTCTCGGCGCGCCCTTCCTCGAATACGGTTACGCCCCCCAGGGGAAGAAGAATGACGGCCTTCGCGATCATGCCCGCGCGGCGCGCCACCATCAAGTGCCCGGCTTCGTGCGCCGCCACGCACAACAGAACAACGCCCGTCAGAGCCAGGTCCCGTGGCCCGTTGGCCGTCGGATGCACCGTATATTCGGTCCAGAAAATGAACAGCGGCAGGATCAGAAAGGTGAGGTGCAGGCGAACTTCCACGCCAAACAGCCGCCCAACGTGGATGGACCAGCTTCTCATGCGCTTGTCTGCCGCATTTATTCTACATTGTTGGAGGCGGCGAAACCGGTACTCGGAAGTTCAGCGCCATGCGCGTAATCTCGGGCAAATATCGCGGCCGTTCGTTGCGCGCGTTGCGCGGCATGGACATTCGCCCGACCTCGGATCGCCTGCGCGAGACCCTCTTTAACGTGTTGACCGCGGGCAATCCCGAGGCCCTGCGCAACACGGTTTGGCTTGACCTGTTTGCCGGCACCGGCGCGGTTGGAATCGAGGCCCTCAGCCGCGGGGCGAGGCAGGTCTACTTTGTCGAGACTTCCCCGCCAGCCGCCAAGCTGATCGAGCAGAACCTGAAAAGCCTCGGCATCACCGAGGGCTACAAAATCCTTCGCGACGATCTCTCCGGAATTGTTTGGCGTCTGCACCGCGAGCATTTCCTCGCCGATGTGGTCTTTCTCGATCCGCCTTATGCAATGCGCAACGCCTACAAAGAAAGTCTTCCTGCGCTGGCAGAATCGTCCGTGGTGTGGGCGATGACGCTGGTGATCGCCGAGCACGAAAAGAAGTTCAATCCCGGAGACGCGTTCGGCCCATTGCGCCGCATTCGCACGCTCACGCAAGGCCACACGGCCCTGAGCTTTTACCGCATCGGCGGCCAAGCGGATTTGAACAAGCCAAGCGCATGAGCGGGAAGATAGGGAAGATCCATGAGGAGCACTGCCCACTGGCGTCATCCTCGGCGCGCGCCCGCGCCGGCGGGGCCAAGGATCTCCACCTACGCTCCCTACATCAGCAGGTCCGGCTCTCTTCTTACAATCGGGTGCTGCATCTCCTGCAGGTCATTTTTGACCATGTTCAGGCCGTAGACACAGGCTTCGAAATCGCGCGCCAGGTGCGCGAACAGGGGGGCCACTTTGGCGTACTCGAAGTGCTCGAACTTCGAAACGATGTAATAACTTTCTTTTCCCGCCTTCATCCACTCGACAAAACTTTCCAGGCGCTGCCGGCGCAAGCGAAGCTGATTAATGCTCTCCGGGAACATGCCGGCAAAAAACAGCGCGAAGTCGCCGATGTGTTTCCGCACTTGCCGTTCTCGGTCGAAGGAAGGCGCGGGCCCATAGATCGGATCGGATACGAGCAACATTTCTCCAACATCGGTCAGCGGGCAGCCAGAAGAATTGTGAATCTTGAATAACTGATCAGCCTCGCAAAATTCCGCCAGCAGGTGAGAAACGTACGCAACCACTTCCGGATCGCGGATTCCAATCTCCTCCGCGTAGTGCCGCGCCACCAACTCCTCAAACAACTTCCGCAATGGATGGGATTCCGGAATCATGCCCTTGAGGCTCCCGAAAGCCGGGTTGGGGGCGGCTTTCAATATGCGTAAACAACTAGTTACCCCAGTTCAGATGCGCGCGCAAGTGACTTTTGTTTATCCCCACCATTATTTTTGGTGAGGCTTCGAGAAATGTGGCACTTGCAAGGTGGCGGAGGTGTTTGCTGGCACTCTCGGTCATCGGCTGCCAGAGGCTGTTTGGATCAGCCTTCGGGACCATCGTCGACGAAACCCGCGGCTGGGGCAAAAAACCCGCCTGCCACGCTTACCGGGGAATCGGCCTGCATCGGGCCGGCGGCTGCGATTCCATCGAGCACGGACTCGACCTCGACGATGCGGCCATCGCGCAGATGCTCAAACCAGGGCAATAAAACCAGTTGACGCACCCGTTGGTTTTAGCAAGGCACATCTTGCGAACTTGAATGGCGCAGAGAAAGATGGGATATTGTATGCAATATTGGCCACTTGAACAGAACTTTCTAATTTGCGCAGAGGGGAATCGAAATGTGCATCGGCACATCTCCCGTATCGCGCAGTTCCTTTCTCCTCCTGTGTGGACTTCTCCTCTATCGGACACCTCCGATTCCCTTGTGCGCGCAGGATGAGGAGAAGGTCGAACCGGGTCACACGATTGGCAAGGTCTCAACCCGAGGAGATTTGATCATCATGGAATTGGATGACGGTGCGCTGGGAAAAGCAAATCTGTTTGACCTGGTCGGGCGAACCTTGCGGTTCACGCCGGATGGCTCTCGCTATCGTGAGCCGACGCTACATTTTGTGTCCTCCCCCAGCGTCCCAGCGGAATCGCCGCCTACTGTCACGATGGGGCGCCCGCCGACACCCCGGGTGGCCAGCGCGATCGCCTGCGCGCCGCGG
>JASHRB010000265.1 GCA_030037575.1 Candidatus Sulfotelmatobacter sp.
CTTGCGGTCAAAACTCCGGTTCGGCTCGAGGTGCAGCGCGATCAGGAGCATTTCGCTGCCCCGTTCGTTCTGCGGCCAAACGTAGTCGGCCGCGAAGACGCAATATTCCCTTACCGGCAGTCCGTCGAAAACAATTTCAATATCTTCGGGATAGATGTTCTTGCCGCCTTCGGTAACGATCATGTTTTTCTTGCGGCCGAAAAGCTGCAGCTGTCCGGTCTTGTCGAACCGTCCGAGATCGCCGGTAAGCAGCCAGCCTTCGACGATGGTCTCCAAAGTCAATTCTGGTTCGTCGAGATAGTGGGACATGACGGTTTTGCTTCGGGCCACAATCTCGCCGATTCCCTCGTCATTCGGATTGAGCACCCGCAACTCGACCCCTGGCAGCGGCTTGCCGACCGTGTCGGCGCGAAAGGGTTTGAGATCGTTCAGCGTGAGAGCGGTTCCGGCCTCGGTCAGCCCGTATCCGTTGACCACGGGAAGACCGAGATCGTAGAAGAACTGCATCGTCGAAGGCTCCATGAAGGCGCCGCCGGTAAACAGCGCCAGCAGTTGCCCGCCGAACGCGCGGTGAACACCCGGTAGCAGGGCGCGGCTCAGTCTTGGTTTCGGCCGCTTGCGGGTCAACACTTTATTGATGGCGATCAGCCGATTCAGAATGGTGCGCTTCCACGCCGGCAGCTCTTCCATTTTGGCGCGCAAGCCACGCTCCAGATTTTTCAGGATCATCGGAACCAGCGCCACATAAGTAATGCGATAGCGAACGAACGCATCGCGCACGAATTCAGGCCGCAGCGTTCGCAGATGCACAACGCACGCGCCGCAAACAAAGGGGCCGATGAAGCCCACCATGAAATCGATAGCGTGGTTGGTCGGAAGAATGCTCAGATATCGCACTCCCGGCCAGAAAGGATACCAAGACGTGAGCGAGCGGCACTGCTCCAAATAATTTTCGTGCGTCAGCACGCATCCCTTCGGTCTTCCGCCCGTGCCCGACGAATACACGATGCAGGCGACGTCTTCGCGCTGGCGCATCACAAAATCGGGAGAGCCTTTGCGTTTGAAGTCTTCCCAGCGAAATCCGCCGGCGAGGTCCGCCCCCAGCGGCGCTTCCGTCACCAGCACCAGTTTTGTCTTGATGTTGTGAAATTCCGGCGACTCGATAATCGCGCGCCAAAGGTAATGTTCGACAACCAACACTTTGGCCTGCGAGTGCGCCAGCAGTTGCAGATGTTCGGCGGCCGTGAGTTTGTAATCGAGCGGCACCAGAACCCCGCCGCAATGGAAAATGGCGTAGGCCGAGATCAGCCATTTTGACTGATTCGTCATCAGGATCGCGGCGCGATCTGCGGCCTCGAATTCGGCGTCTTCGAGCGCGCGCGCCAACGGCAGTGCAGTCTCCTTGAAATCGGAATAGGTGAGGCGAGTCTTCTCGCGATCGCGATCGGCCTGGATGAGGCAGGTTTCCCCGGCGAATCGGTCCAGGGCGTCGCGCAAAGCCGCACCCAGGCAGGTGTATTTCTGGAGATCGAGCATGGAAGAACTATTTCGCCACAAAGCTATGGAGAAACTTGTCAAGCATCGCTTATCCGCGCGGAAAGCCGAAACCCCACGAGATGATGAGAATGGTTTTAGCTTTTCTGCGCGCCTCCGTATCTCAGCGGTAAATTGCTTTTCACAACCGCAGTTGAATCTTATCCGCCAGGGTACGAAAGTCGGAAACCCCCTGCAGTTCGTAATCCGGCAACTCTATGTGAAAATGGTTCTCCAGCTTGGTGAGTAAATCGAGAGTCTGCAGGCTGTTGATGCCAAGCGTTTTGAAAAAATCGTCATCTGGGCGCAGCTTTTCGCGCGGAACCTTAAAGTGTGTCGCGGCCAGGTTTAGGATTGCATCGAGTGTTTGATCTCTGCTCGGCATGGGTTCAACTTTATCTCAGCATCATTCCGCGGCGGGGCAGCCGGCGGTCAGGAATGTCTCCCGAAGGCGCGGCTCAGCGCACCCGACCCTTCACGGCAAATAAGGTTGCGCGTCCCTGCTCTCCACGAACTTGCGCAAACCGGTCTCCGCCGCCGGACGCGAAAACAATTCGCAAAATAAGTCAATCTCCCTCTGCAACTCATGGTGCGGAATTGGTTTGATAAATCTTTTGGCGGCGACGGCCGTCGCGCGATCGAACTTTCCCAACTGAGCCGCGGTTGCCCGTGCCGCGGCGAACGCCTGGCCTTCTCCGACCACCTGGCTCACCAGGCCGATCTGCTGCGCTTTCGTTGCATTAAGGCTTCGCCCGGTCAGCAGCAGGTCTCTTACAAGGGCATTACCCAAGTCCCGCTTCAGGCGCGGAATCCCGCCAAATCCTGGAATCAATCCCAGCCGCAACTCGGGAAAACAAAAGCGTGCCATTTTGTCGGCGATAATCAAATCGCAAACCAAGGCAAGCTCGAATCCTCCGCCGAAGGTGACGCCGTGAACCGCAGCGATCGTGGTCACGGGTGTCGAATCGATCAGATTCAACACTCTATGAATTCGCTCGAGAAAATCGCGCACGCCCTTTGCGGCATCGTGCTTCTCCATGGCTTGCGAACGTGAATACAGCTCGTGCAAATCCGCGCCCGCGCAGAACCCCGCTGCAAGCCGGCTATAGATAATCAGCGCATGAGCATCGTCCTGAAGCCGCGGAAGAACGGAGACAAATTTTTCCAGCTCTTCGAGCGAATTTGATCCAATTTGGTTGCACGGCGGACGGTGCAGCGCCAACTCGATGACGCCCTCGCGCAACTCCCACGACAGCGCAACCCCTTTGTAGGCGGGGCTCTCGTGCCATTCAGTTTCTTTGCTGGTTTGCAATACGTTCACCGTCAGACCGCCTGTTTCACCCGGTACATCTCTTCGATCTCATCTTTCATTCGGGCGGCGATCACGTCTCGCTTAAGCTTGCCGTTTGCGGTCAGCGCGCCGCTCTCCATGGTGAACGGTTGTTCGCGCACAACGAACCCCCGCACCTGCTTGTAGTGCGGCATTTCGACGTTCACCGCATCGAGCGCGCATTGCACCTTCTCCGCGGATATTTTTCCCGTAACAATGACCGTGAGATAGCTGCGTCCGTTTCCCACAATCACGACCTGCTGTGCATCCGGCAAAAGTTTTGTGATTGTCGTTTCGATGGCTTCCGGGGAAATCTTGTGTCCCGATCCGAGAACGATGAGACTTTTGATTCGCCCGGCAATGCGCCAGTTAGCCGCGGGATTCACCTCTCCCTGGTCGCCGGTGTGAAACCATCCGTCGCGCAGCGCTTCGGCGGTTTGCTCAGGCCGATTCCAATAACCGGGAAAAATGTTGGGGCCACGAACGACAATTTCTTCATTTTCCGCGAGGCGCATCTCGATGCCGGGGATCGGCGGACCTACGCGGCCGACTTCGACGCGATTCGGATCGTCCATTGTACAAATCGCGGTTGTCTCCGTGAGGCCGTAAACCTGCAGCACGCGAATACCAAGCATCATGAAATAAAGTTGGGTTTCGGGCGTCAGCGGCGCCGAGCCGCAAATCAACGCCTTCAGGTTCCTGCCGATCATCTTTTTGCGAATCGCGGGGAAGATCAGTCGATTCGCCAGCCACAGCCAAATCGCGTCGCCGGATTTCGGCTGGCCTTCCAGTTTGTGCGCCCAAGCACCTTTCGCGCGAGAATAGATCGCCAAAGCGACGCCGCCCGTCTGCCACAGTTGCTCATCGATGGCACGGCGGATGCGCTCGAGCAATTGCGGCACGTTCAAAAAATAATCGGGCGCGACGGTGCGCATGTCCGCTGCGATTTTTGTCAG
>JASHRB010000266.1 GCA_030037575.1 Candidatus Sulfotelmatobacter sp.
AGTCGCTCAGATGGAAAGATCTTCCGTCTTGATTGACTAGTGCCAGGTCGGGAACGTGATCGCCGATATCCAGGCGATGTACGACACCCGGCTTTGCGGTCTTACGCCCACTCTCATCGGTGATTCGCAGGTTCTCTAACCAGTATTGATTTCCATTGTTGGCCGTGATCACCTCGGCGGTGATGGCATCTCCTGGCTCTACCTGCTGAAATCCATTCTGATCTTTGACCGGATACGACATCGTCATCGCCGGCATAAAACCGGGAATGTCTCCATGCTTCACCGTGATCTCGTTCGTAGCGGGGTTCTTATCGAGCACTTGACCCTTCAGGTCGTAATTCTTCGTCTTGGATTGACAGCTGGATGCCGGCAAAGCACCCGCTAGAACCAGCAGCAAGAGGGCTCGACACTTCATAAAACTTCCTCCCGTGAGGGTTGCGATATTCGCTTCATTTCGGTGTAAGAGAGTCCCATGCATGGGCAACATCCTTTGCTTGCAAGAATCCGTACCAGCGGGACTTCTTTACCGATGTTATTTGCGCTTCGGCGCAGCTTTCCCGACATCCGAAGCAAGTTGCTCACGCGCGACTTACACACCGAGTTTGTTGCTGGAAAGCGGAGGGCCACGGATTGGTGAAAGAGCGGCAGTAGAAGAAAGGTAAATAACGCAGCAGTTGCCCTCAATAATTCCATTCGAGAACAGAGTCGGCACTGTGACAGGGATCAATGGTCCACTTTGAGCACCCGTGAGTTGAGAAGGATGGGAACGGTAGGGGCAGCTCGGAGTGGCGTTGTGGAAAGTCGGGTCACGGTCTGGGCGAGGAGCGGTCGCCCGCATAGCCATCATGCACCGATGATTGCCGTTGCGTCGACAACATGCTGGTACGTGGCTTTGCCAGAAAGACAAAACCGGCGGTGCCAATATAGTGCCGATCAGAACGCCAAATAGCGAATTAGCGATTAGCCGTTTCAAAACCCGACAGCCTCAGTCGAACCGCGGTTCATCTCAACCACCCCCGGGATAGCACGGCCTGGTTTCGGTCACCCACTGACTCTGTCCACACCAGAAACAGACGCCCGGCGGTTCCCGCCAATACATCGGGATCATGAACAGAATGTTCAGAGTTCGTAGCCTGCATTGGCCGGGTAAAGCTCTCGCCGTCGACCTCAACGATAAATGCTTGATTTGATCTCCACTTCGTCTCTTCGTGTGCAGGGCGGCCCTGAAACGTAAGGAGAACACGCCCGTCTTCAGAGACCGACAATCGCGGGTGCGTGGCATCCAGAACGCCCGCCGAGACAATGTGAGGACGCGCGAAACTGGCCCCGCCATTCGCGGATACGGCCAACCGGACGCCCGCCTGTCCCTGACCCTCGGAATACCACGCCACATACAGCCGGTCGTGGCTGACGGCAATGGCGGGGCCCACATCCGGACAGGCGTGCAGTACCCAGTTGTCCACTGCCACTCGAACCGGCTGCGAAAACGTCTTGCCGCCATCACTGGAGTGTGCCAACACCATGTCGCGAACATCACCCCCGAAGACCTGACGCCAAGCTAGATAAATGTCGCCAGTCGGTCCAACGTAGATTTGCGGACGGCAGCAGTCACACGCTGACCCGGCGATGCGCGTGTTCCGGCTAAAGGTCACACCGTGATCAGTTGATCGGGAAAAGTAGACCGAGGAAGAACCTTCCGCTTTGTCACGCTCATCCAGCCATGACACGTATACGTTTCCGGCGTGAGTGGTGGCCAGGGTCGGAAAGCCAGCGTACGCCTCGGGTGTGCGGTCCGCATCCAGGACACTGACCGCCATTCCACCCTTCCGATCAATCGGCTTGACCATAAGCTGGGTTGCACCGGCCGCGCTTTGAAACCACGCAGCGTAGACGTCAGCTTGCACATCCGTGGCCAGGACTGGACTATTCTCCCCTCCTCCTCTAACCTTCGCATTCAGCTCGCTGAGGATGATCGGTTGGCTGAATGTGTCCCCTCCGTCGTTAGAGAATTGCAGCTGCAAGCGGGATTGCGCCTCGTCTCCGGCGACCGTAAGAGCAAAAATCGTGTTTGGCACCCAGAGCCCCAGGCGTGGCGCTGCGTTGCTTGATGCGCCCGCCGGAATGGGTTGGACTGAGGATTCCATGCTGATGTGCGCTGTTTTCAGTCGCTGACAACTTGTTCCAGCAAGACTCATCAATAGGATAAGGGCAGCCGCATTCCTTTTTCCCATCGCATACCCCCGCACCGAATTTGTTCTAAAAGTTAAAGCGGTAGCGGAATTCGCCGTATATCTGACGTGGCTCGTCCCAGTGGAATCCGCCGAAGGTCAGACTGTTGTCGAGCTGCACGCGACGGTTGGCGATGTTGACCGCTGTCACCGAAACGGTGTACTTCTCGGCGAAAGTCTTGCCCAGCGAAAGATCTACAGCGCTGTGGCTGGGCAGATAGGGGCCGGGATATTGAGACAGCGACGTTCCGTACAATCCGTTGGTGAATCCCGAGCCGTAATAAACGTTGATCGACGCATAGGTATGCTCGGGCAGTCGTCCGTTGAAACCGACGTTCAGCGTGTTGCGCTGATCGTGGTCCACGGGTCCAAGACCCGGAGGCGGGTAGAGCGGGCATACTGGCATCGCAGGCGGACAGATTAATCCTCCTGTGATGGGCGACGTGGCCTGCGCAATCTGGTTCGAGTAAGCCAGATGGAACTGGCCGCGATGCATGATGTCGGGCGAACGCAGCGTGAGTTCCCAGCCTTGGATCATGGCGTAGGACCAGGTGATCGGCCAGAAGAGATTGGAGTCTCCGATGTTGTTGTGGTCGAGCCAATTGTGTGCCCGGGTCTCAAAGTTATCGGCGTCGAGCGTCCAGCCGTGGACTGGAATCATGACGCCGAATTGCCATTCGATGTCTCGCTCACCATGTAGCGGAGCAAAGCCATAGCCCTGATTGACGCCCAACTGTCGAAGCTCGCTCGTGGCCGTTGACAAGGGAGGAGCCTGATAGAAATAGCCGTAAAAACCGCGGAACGTCCAGTTGAGATGAGGAATGCGGACGGCGGCGCCCAGCCGCGGAGCGGTCGAGTGCTCCGATACGCTGGGAATCTGCGACGATGCCGGCGGCGCGGTATTGAACTGCGTTTCGCGCACGCCGGCGATCAGTGTGAGCCAGGGTGTGACTTTGA
>JASHRB010000267.1 GCA_030037575.1 Candidatus Sulfotelmatobacter sp.
CAAACATCCATGCCTTCGCCGCACACCCGCACGCAGCGGTAGCACAAAATGCAGCGCGGCCGGTCGAAGAAAACCACCGGCGACCATTGCTGCTCGTCTTTGTGGTTCTTCGCCTCCATGAACTTCGACTCAGCTGCGCCATAGCTGAACGTCATATCCTGCAATTCGCATTCGCCGCCTGCATCGCAAACCGGGCAATCCAACGGATGATTCCCGAGCAACAACTCGATCATCCCCTTGCGCGCCTGCTTGATCTCCGGGCTGTCGGACGTTACCACCATGCCTTCGCTGACCACGGTCGTGCACGCAGTTTGCAGCTTGGGCATTTTTTCGATCTTCACCAGGCACATGCGGCAAGCGCCCTGCAAAGAAAGATTGGGGTAGTAACAAAACGAAGGCACCTCGATGCCCACCCGCTTACAAGCCTCGATTAGCAGCGTACCTGCCGGAGCCGTGATCTTCTTGCCGTCAACTGTCAGATTGACTTCTTTTGCCGTGTCAGCCATTAAATCCTATTCGTCCAACTTGGTTAATGCAGCCCCAACGGTTGACTCGCTTTAATCTGTTCTGGGGGGTGGAGTGCCGTGATGCGCAGAAGTTGGCATCCGTCAAAACCCCCAGTGGGGGGAGGGCAGCGCACTTGCGCAGGTGCTCTTCGCAGTGTTTCACCAGTGCTTTAGCGCGCATCGCCTCAAAAGTCGTCGCCGCCTGCGCCAACGCGGCAAATCGATCATTGGGCCGCACGGCTTCCGGTGCGGGCATTTTCCGGGTTCGATCGAGCGCCAGGGCTTCGATTCGCGCGTCTCCGGCAAAATCCGGAGGGGCATCCGCCTGACGGCGATTGGCCACCGCTTCAAACATCAGGGCCTCGGTCTTTGCCACCTGCTCTGCGCACTCCAGCACCGACCACATGCCCTCGCCCGGCCGAACGCGGCTGAGCTGTTCGGGCACATCCGATACGATCTGCAAATACCGATCTCCTCCGCTACCCAGACCCTCAAGCAGGTGCTGCTTTTTGTTTGCAACGCCGATATGAGTGGCCGCGGGCATTTTTACTTCTTCTTCGTTAGGTCATCACCGGCAATTGGTCCACCGCGCCCTCTTTCTCGTAAGGGCACGGCCTGCCTTCCAGATGATCTTCAAACTCTTTTCTAAACTTCTTCACGAACGCGATCGTCGGCATCGCCGCCGCATCGCCCAGCGGACAGAACGTCCGCCCCAGCATGTTTTCCGACAAGTATTGCATGTTGTCGATATCGTTCTTCAACCCGCCGCCGCGATGGAAGCGGGTCAGCGTTTTTTCCAGCCAATCGGTTCCTTCGCGGCAAGGAATGCACCATCCGCAACTTTCATGCTTGTAAAACTTCATGGTCCGCAGCGCAAACTTCACAATGCATTGGGCGTCATCGACGACGACTACGCCACCCGAGCCCAACATCGACCCGGCTTTGGCCACGGAGTCAAAATCCATATTCACATCGATCTCGTTCGCAGTGAGGCAGGGGCAGGAGGATCCGCCGGGAACAACTGCTTTCAAATTTCGTTCGTTAGGAATGCCGCCGCCTACGTCATAGAGCATCTTCTTCAAGTTGTACCCCATGGGCAGCTCATAGACGCCCGGCTTGGCGATGTTGCCGCTCAAGCAGAACAGACGCGTACCGCCATTTTTCGGAGTACCCAGATTGGCGTACCATTCCGCGCCGCCGAGAATAATGTGCGGCACGTTGGCCAGAGTTTCAGCGTTGTTAATGACCGTCGGCCCGCCCCACAGCCCGACCACAGCGGGAAAGGGAGGCCGGATGCGGGGAATGCCGCGCTTGCCTTCGAGTGACTCCATCAGCGCCGATTCTTCACCTACTTCATACGCACCCGCTCCTCCGTGCCAATAGATATCGAGATTGCGGCCGCTGCCAAAGATATTCTTACCGACGAATCCTCTGGCGTAAGCGTCGCGAATCGCCCTCTGCATGATGATCGACAAATATCGATATTCACCGCGAATATAGAGATACCCGCTCAGCGCGCCCACAGCCAGCGCCGCGATCATGACGCCTTCGATCACCGCATGCGGATCGTGCTCAAAAATCAGCCGGTCTTTGCACGTGCCTGGCTCGCTCTCATCGCCGTTGCACAGAACATATTTTGGCTTCGCCGACTGCTTGGGCACAAACGACCACTTCATCCCGGTTGAAAATCCGGCGCCACCCCGCCCGCGCAACCCGGAATTTTTTACTTCATTAATAATGGCATCCGGTTGCATCGCGAGCGCCTTCTGCACGGCCTTGTAGCCATCGAGCTCGAGATAGCGGTCGATGTTGGTCGCACCCCTGCCAAAGCGCTTCGACACCACCTTCACTTCATCGGGATGGGAAACCAGATCTGCCATTGTTGATGGTTGATTTCTGATGGTTGATTGGAGAATCAATGCGAAATCTCGCCGCGCCTTTTCAATCAACAATCAGCAATCAAAAGTCGGCAATTTTTACGGCGTGGCCTTTCTTCGGTAGTCCTCCAAAACTCGATCCATCTTCTCCGCCGTCAGGTTCTCATGAAAGTCATAGTTCACCTGCGCCGCCGGAGCCCAGCTGCACGCTCCAATGCACTCCACCTCTTCCACCGAAAACAATCCGTCAAGGGTCGTTCCTTTATTTCCGACGCCTAACCTTTTTTTGCAGTGATCGAGGATCTGTTCTCCGCCCCGCACCATGCAGCTGAGATTGGTGCACACCTGAACGTTAAACTTGCCGCGCGGTTTCGTGGTCAGCATCGAGTAGTAGCTGATCACGTTGCGAACTTCGAGTTCGGTCAGATCGAGTCGCTCGGCAATTTCTGCAATCACCGCATCCGACAAAAATCCAACCTCATCCTGGGCGTAGAGCAGCGTTGGCACAAGTGCCGAGCGCTTTATCGGATAGTGCGGCACCATCTCCGCAAACCGAATCTCGAACTCATCAGAGAATTTCATCGTTTGATTGCTCTATGAACTCGGTGGCCCCGGTGGTGAAAAAGGAAACCACAAAGGGCGATGAGGACACAGGATTTACCGGTCGATCTCTCCCAACACAATATCGATGCTCCCGATCGCAGCGACAACATCGGCGATCAGACCGCCCTCGCACATCTTGCCTAGGGTCTGCAGATTGGCCAAACACGCTGCCCGCATGTGCACGCGATACGGTTTCGCCGTGCCGTCGCTCACCACGTAGTAGCCCATCTCGCCGCGCGGAGATTCGACAGCCTGATATACCTCGCCCGCGGGAACCGCAAACCCCTCCGTAATAATTTTGAAGTGATAGATGAGCGCCTCCATCTGTGTTTTCATCTTTTCTCGATCGGGCAATACAATGCCCGGAGCATCCGCCTTAATCGGCCCCTCCGGCATTCCCTCTAAAGCTTGCCTCACAATTCCAATCGACTCGCGCAACTCTGCCACGCGGCACATATATCGGGAAAAAACATCGCCTTGCCGCGCGAGCGGCACCTTAAAATTGAAATTCTCGTAGCCGGAGTAAGGGAGGTCGCGACGCAAGTCGATATCCACACCGCTTGCGCGCAATGTTGGCCCGCTTGCTCCGAGAGCGATTGCATCTTCCGCCGTCATGCGGGCCACGCCTTTGGTGCGCATCATCCAGATCGGATTTGCTGTCAACAGATTCTCGTACTCGTCGACGCGCTCCGGGAAATATCCTGCGAACTTTCGAACGTGGTCGAAGAATCCCAGCGGCGCATCCAGCGCTAACCCGCCAATTCGAAAATATGAAGTCATCATGCGCTGTCCGCTGATCATCTCGAACATGCGCAACACTTCTTCGCGCTCGCGGAAGCAATAGAGAAACACCGTCATGGCGCCGATATCGAGTGCGTGCGTACCCAGCCACACCAGATGAGAATTGATGCGCGTTAGCTCATTCATCAGTACGCGCATCCACTGTGCCTTCGGAGGAATCTCCAGCCCCAACAGTTTCTCCACCGCCAGCACGTAGCACAAATTGTTGGTCAGAGGACAGAGATAATCGATGCGGTCGGTAAGCGGCACCACTTGCTGATAAAACTTTGCTTCGCACGTCTTCTCAATGCCTGTGTGCAGGAAGCCAATGTCGGGCATGATGCGCACAACAGTTTCCCCGTCGAGCTCGAGCAACACGCGCAGCACGCCGTGCGTCGAGGGGTGCTGCGGCCCCATGTTCAGGATCATCGTGCGATCCTGCGCGGGTTCGAGCACGGGAGTGGGTGTGAGGTGCGCCACTTAGAGGTAACCCTCCACCGGATAATCCTTGCGCAGCGGATGGCCTTCCCAATCCTCGGGCATCAACAGTCGCCGCAAATACGGATGCCCGCTAAATCGAATCCCAAACAAATCGAAAACTTCGCGCTCAAAATAATTCGCTCCCGGCCAAACAGATGTCACTGAGTCTACGACGGGACTTGAGCTATCCAGCTTCACCTTGAGTCGCACGCGCTCTTTCTTTGGGATCGAAAGCAGGTGATAGACCACTTCAAACCTTGGCTCGGCGGGGAACCAATCCACGCAGGTCACATCAGAAAGGTAGTTAAAAGCGCAGTTCTCGTCGTCGCGCAGCAACGCGCAAGCTTCGCGAATGTTTTGCCGTGCGACATAAATCGTGGTTTCGTCGCGATCGAACTTCACTCCCACAACCGAGGACGGGTTCCACCCCATCAGCCGGGCGATCGCCGGATGACTTTTCAGCTGCTCAAAGTTCGTAATC
>JASHRB010000268.1 GCA_030037575.1 Candidatus Sulfotelmatobacter sp.
GGCCTCGCCGACGAACAACAGTCTCGCTGGTCTGTCCATTTACGAGTGTGCCGCAAACAAGCAGTATCCGTCGGCAATCACGGTCACGGCACAATGTGATCGACATCACACCCTGCCGGAGGGTTACAGTGGAGAACCGTTTCGAGATCGGGAAAGCCGGTGGGGGAGGAAGAAAATCTACGCCAGGTCCAATTTTAGAGGTCAAGAACCGCCCGCACTTGGTTAAATTGCCGACCAATGAAGCCGAGCCGAAAGCCGCACTTCTTAAATACGGCTTGCATGGCAATGTTGTCGCTCAACATTTCGGCTATGAGGCGATGAATTCCCTCAGCCCGCGCAATCCCGAGAAGCCGGCGGAGCAGTTCCGTTCCGAGGCCCAGGCGCTGGTAGCGGTCCGCCACCAGGAGGGCAACTTCGGCTTCGCGCTTCTCCTTCCGTTTGTCGATGCCGAGTTGGTTGAGGCGGCCGACGGCAAAAATCGAGCGCTCTCCGGTATTCGCGTCTTGGCCCTCCACCACAAGGACCATTTCGGACACATAGTCGCACGAACAGATCCGGGCCAGCCGCTCCTGCGCTGCGCGTCGAACCAGGCTTAGGCTGCAAAAATAGCGGAAATACACCGTGCGGTCAGAGAGCCTTTCGTGGAACGTGACCATCAAGGGCTGATCTTCCGGACGAATCGGGCGGAGGATGACCTGGGTTCCGTCTCTTGCTGTCCAAGCCGAAACGTACTGCGCAGGATAAAGTGGAGAAGCGGGGCTCGTATTGGCGGTAATCACGAAGCCTCCCGGCTTTGCCAGATTCTCGCTTTCGATTTGCGACGGCATGATGCTGCGCTCAAACTTCGTGCTCGAAGAATGTGACGACGGCTCGACCCTATGCGGAATCTTTGGCCGCCAGGTGCGCTTCCATCTTGCTGATTTTCGCGCGCAGCCAAGCCTTCAGAGTCTCCTCTAATTCTGCCTGCGAACCGTAGGCGTATAAGTCGTCCACCGTCTGGCCTTCCCGTCCTATCGGAATCGTCCGACACGGTACCGGCTCCTGCCGGCGACCCTCCGGTACGAATTGCATGAGGGCGCATCCAGTGCATGGGTTGGGACGTGAACTGTCGCCGAAGTTCAGGCAGGTCGGCGAATCAACGAAGGCAAACGAAGGACGCCACGGAGTACGCGGGGAGCGACCGTAGCCACCGTCCTCAAGGAACTTGAGCTCAAATTTCAGGATGTCCAGGGTTTCCCTTTCAGTATGCGGCATATGCCACCTCCAGGGTAGAGTGACACAGTGTCCTGCCATGTCACGATGAGCATTGTCACCGAACCATGTGACGGCCGTCACGTGGTGGCAAGCGCCGCACCGCTCACAGATTACCAGAACGGACTTTGCTGAAGTCCGGATGTTTTCTCGGGTACTGATCTAATTCGGCGTTCCGGTTAGGGGGAGTTCTGGTTTATACCCAATCGCAGCCGCGCTTGCTCGGGAATCGCCCCCTCCGCGTTTAGTGGATGCTGTCGGATGTCCGTACTCCACCCGTTGACATGCTTGCCAAGATTATGCTAGTATGTCTATTGTACTAGTAGTCTTTAGTGCTCTCCCCGCACCTCAGCGGCGGAGCCAGCCCGGTCCCGCTGCCCCTACTCCTATGGGTTCGCTGACATTCGTCAAGCCGTTTCTCAGCCTCTCGGGACCTCCCACGGTGCAATTGCCGCAACGCGCCACCGCGCTTGTGTTCGAAGATGTTAAGTCCAGGGCTCTGCGCGAGAGAATTCAGCTGATCGGTCCAAGCGGGGCGAACGTGCTGATCACGGGCGAAACCGGTACGGGAAAGGAATTGATTGCCAGGCACCTCCATGCCCTGAGTCCGCGCACGAATGCGCCTTTTCTGGCGGTGAATTGCGGCGCATTTTCTGAAGGCCTGGTCGAAAGCGAGCTTTTTGGCCACGAACGCGGCTCGTTTACCGGCGCCAATGTGGCACGCGCAGGATGGTTCGAAGCCGCACGCGGCGGCACGTTGTTTCTGGATGAAATCGGCGATCTGCCGCTTTCCATGCAGGTGAAATTGTTGCGGGTCTTGCAGGAGCGCCAGGTAGTTCGGCTGGGTTCACGAAGTCCTGTTCCGATCGATGCGCGAGTCGTGGCAGCGACCAACGTTAATCTCGAAGAAGCCGTTGCGGCTGGCCGCTTTCGCGAGGATCTCTATTACCGGCTGCAGGTCGCGACTCTTCACGTTCCTCCACTGCGCGAGCGCCAGGGCGACATTGCGCCGCTGGCTCAATTTTTCCTGTGTATCTATGGCGAGCGGCTGGGACTAAGAAATCCCACATTAAGTCCAGAGGCGGCCGAAATTCTGATTTACCAGCACTCCTGGCCGGGCAACATACGCGAACTGGAAAACGTGATTCATCACGCCTTGCTTGTTTGCCGGGAGAATATCGTTCGCCCGGAAGACTTGCATCTCTCTTCGTTGAAAAACCGCCTCGCGGCCGGCGATAAGAAAGACGCGGCCGGCGATCTGCATCAGGCTCTGCTGGCTATGTTTGAGACCGACCGTGCCAACCTCTATGCCACGATCGACGCCACCGTGATCAAGGCCGCCTACGGGTTTTGCCACCGTAATCAACTGCAGACCGCGAAGCTGCTGGGCATCAGCCGGAATATTCTTCGCGCCCGGCTGATCGAGTACGGCGAACTGCCCAAAAGCAGATAGCCGTTTCGCTTTCCCACCTCATGCCAGCGCGTGGGCAAGAAGCTCGTCGAGCACGGCTCGACGGATTCTGTTGAATTGGTGGTTGGTGCGTTCCCGCGGACGGGACAGATCAACGGACAAGACATTTCTGATCGTTCCCGGCTGCGGCGACATCACGACCACTTGATCGGCAAGATAGACCGCCTCTTCGATGTCGTGCGTGACCAGTACTACCGTGCTTCGCTCGGCTTGCCAAACCTGCAGAAGTTCTGCCTGCATACGAATGCGCGTAAGCGCGTCGAGGGACGCGAAAGGCTCATCGAGCAGCAGAACTTCGGGCCTGCCCGCCAGGGCGCGGGCAATCGCCACACGTTGCGACATGCCGCCGGAGAGCTGATGCGGATATTGACGCTCGAAACTTCTCAGGCCCACCAGATCGAGATAATGCTGAACTTTGCCTGAGCGTTCCGCTGGGGACAGGCGCGAGAGACCGAAAGCGACATTCTCGCGAACCGTGAGCCAAGGCAGGAGCCGATGCTCCTGAAAAACCATGCCTCGGTTTCGATCGGGTCCGGCAATTCTGCGCCCGTCAAGAAAAACCGAGCCTTCGTACTGAGTCTCCAGACCAGCAAGAATTCTCAGCAATGTGGTTTTCCCGCAGCCGCTGCCGCCCACAATGCAGACGAACTCCCCAGGTCTTATCCGCAGAGAAATATCGCGCAAAGCGGTAAGCGAGCCTTGTGATCCAACAAATTTTTTCCGCGCAATCGCGATATGGAGCGCACCCTTCTTCGGCGCACCTCGGGGCGTGAGCTCGTTCCCTTTCGCTTTTTCCATTGTGATACGCGCAGACATGGCGCCCAATTCTGGCTCATCGAGCCCTGTGGCCCAGCAGTTTGGCGCCTGCGGCGCTCATCATCCAATCGGTGGTTTTCCCACAGACAGCGAAGAGTAAGACACTGCCCAAAATGATGGCCGCGCGTCCGGTCATCTGCCCATCGACCATGAGATATCCAATGCCTCGGCTCGCGCCCAGTAGTTCTGCAGCCACGACGAACATCCACGCCAGACCGAGGCCGCTGCGCAATCCGACAATGTATTCGGGAAGTACCGCCGGCAGAATCAGACGCCCCACCATTTCAAAACTGCTCAAGCGATAGAGCTGGCCAACCTCAAGCAATTTGGGATCGACGTGGCGCATTGCGACGGAGAGACTCAAGTAAACGGGGAAAAACGCTCCCAGCGAGATGAGTGCGATCTTGGAAGACTCCTCAATGCCCAGCCACAAAAGGAAAAGCGGAACCCAGGCGATGGAGGGTACGCTGCGCAAGGATTGCAGAAGAGGATCAAGTAATTTTCGCGCAACCGGAAAGTAACCCGTGAGCGCGCCGAGAAGCGTTCCCCCGCTCGCTCCAAGCAGAAAACCTAGAGCCACGCGGGCCGCAGTAATGCCGACGTGCTTCCACAAGTCGCCGGCGGCCGCCATTTCATAAATCGTTTTCGCGACCACCGTCGGCGCCGGAAGCCAGTTTGGCGGAAGCATTTCCAATCGGGCGAGAACTTCCCATACGAAAAGAACAGCAAGGGGAACGATCCCGCCGACAAGGGCGTCCGGGAGGTTGACGCTGGACTTTTTGGCTGGGGCGCGCGAATCCAGTGTGGGCGCTGCGTCAGCTTTCCATGGGAGCCAATGATCCTGTTGGGCGGTAATCATTTGGCCGCCACGTTCTTCCGGACAACGGCTTGCGCATATTGCGGATCGATCAAATTGTCCACGGTCCCGTTCACGTCCGTGCTGCCGCCGATCACATTATTTTGCTTGAGAACGTCGCCGGAAGCTACGATCACTTGCCTTTGTTCGTCTCCAATCACCGGATCGCTGAAATCGGTTCGTTCCAGAACCTTGGTGACGACCGCATCCTCGAGCTTTGCGTCGGCGGCAAAGAGTTTGCGAAATTCCTCTGGATTTTGCAGCGCCCACCGGCGCGCCTCCTCATATGCCGCCAGCACCCGGCCAACATACGCAGGATATTGTTGGGCAAATTGCTCCCGCACATCGAGCACACCATAGCTGTTGAAGTTCACGTTGCGATAGAAAAGCCGCGCTCCGGTTTGCAGCTCGGTTTGCGCCATCATGGGGTCGAGCCCGGCCCAGGCATCAACATCTCCTTTTTCGAGCGCAATTCGGCCCTGTGGATGTTGCAGCACCACGATCTGAATATCTTTTTCGGTGAGACCGGCCTGGTGCAGGGCTCGCAGAAGAAAGATGTGCGGATCGGTGCCGCGCGTGACCGCCACTTTCTTCCCGCGGAGGTCTGCGATTTTCGCAATCGGTGAATCTTTGCGCACCACCAGCGCGGTCCACTCCGGCCGCGAGTAAACATAAATGGCCTTGATCGGATTGCCGTTGGCCTTGCCGATCAGCGCGGCCGCTCCGGCGGTCGAACCG
>JASHRB010000269.1 GCA_030037575.1 Candidatus Sulfotelmatobacter sp.
GGTTGCCGCATAGGGTTCCGGCTTGCGATCAGTGCGCGAGCAGTACGAAGGCGGCCCGCATTTTTTGTCCGCCGCCTGCACTACCGACCTTGCCCTGGGCATCGGAATTCCCACTGACGCGGCAAACCATAAACCTGCCGCCACGGCCGCGAGCGCCAGCACGGCGCGGGTTCCAGCTCGAAGGCCCCCGGGCTTCATCGGCGAGGACGCAGAACGAGTTGCAGTAATGGCATCCATCGTACGCATCACGAAGGTTCCCGCGGCGCGGTGGGAATTGATTTCGGCATGTCCCGATGCGATCGTCCCATCAACTTCTTGCAACCAGGCTTGATCTGAAACGAGCGGCAAAAAGCATCTATGCACGGGAAGGTTCTGACTCGTGCTTCCCTGGTCCATTCGGTTTTCCATTTTTCCAAAACACCCATGGGGTATTCGACGACTCCCTTTAAGAATGGCTCACCCTTGACAGACGTCGCAAGACGACTGGCAGAGTCCAGACACCTACTTTTTACACTTCCTCACCGATTAAGGGTAGCGTCTTAGTTAAGACGCTACCCGCCAGAAACAATCCGAGACGCCCCAGTCCAACTTGGCGTATACTCCCTCGATTGGTGCGGGCTTCGGCCCCGCTGACCGGTAGGAGCGCAGGCAGATGCGCAAGCCACCTTTCAAGAAGAGAGTCGTCCGGAATGTCCGGGGTATTCGTCGTTGCCTTTTGCTTCTGCGTGCGCCGGTCTATCTTGGGCCTTACTTTTCTAGCGAAACTGGAGCTGAGTACGGCGTCGGATTCTTAGCTTAAGATGCGCCTTCTTTGGAAGATGTATGGAAACCGTTTCCGCATGGTCACAGCTGCAGGCCTTCTCGACCAGGTGGTAATGGTCGCCGAGATCCTGAGAGTTCCGCAGGATGTGAAGGGCGTAGTGGTGGAGTGCGCTGGTTATCAGGGTGGGAGCACGACCAACTTCTTTCTGGTTTGCCCGCTGGTCGGCCGCGAGTTGCACGTTTTTCGCTTCCTTTGCCGGCCGGCCTGCGCCCTCGGAAGCGGACCAACTTCACCGGTGCCGTCGATCCTGGAGATACGCACCTTCGGCAAGGGTGACTGGTGCGGAGCTATCGAGGTCGTGAAGAACAAGGTTCGAGCGCTATGGCAATTTGTCGACGTGCCATTTTCATCAGGGCTATTTTGACCAGACCTTGCCCAGTTCAAAGAGCCTGTCGTCTTTGAGTTTCTGCCACGTAGACCTGCGGGCATCCCCGGGAAACCTGTGTCGAAAACTTATGGCCCCGTTTGCAAGACCGCCACCTGCTCTTCACGCATGAGGCCAGTCAGATGGAAATCGCCGGTCTGTTCTTTGAAGTGGAGTGGCGGTGGTGGCGAGGTCTGGAAATGACGCCGCCCGGACTTATCGGTGGCGGCTCCGGCATCGGCTTATAAATCTGTTTCTTGCGCAGCACGGTTGCCTTCACGGTCAAGCATCTTCAGGTAGAGAATTTGACCGCTTAGTTCTATGTTTCGGGATGTCTCCCTCCCGGTTCGGAGTCCGGACCGCCAGGTCGGATTACCCTCAGCGATCTGTCCCTCGATGGATACACTTGCTTCATAGGTTGGTAAGGGATTGGGTAGGATGAGGTTAGTCTGCAGAGAGGAAAACGCCGCGGCTGAAGATCAATCGATGAGCGACCTGACGGTAGAGACGATGACCGGAGGATTGGAGGTCTTCGGCAAACTGGGAGATGAGTGGCGGGAGTTGCTGAGCCGCGTCGAGAATGATTCTCCCTATGGGCGGCCGGAGTGGATTTTGGCGGCCTTGCGGGCGTATTCTCCCCAGGCAAAAGTCGTTGTGATCACGGTTCGACGGGGCGGAATCCTTTGCGCGATTCTGCCACTGGTTGAGGAACGCGGGAAATTTGCGGGAATTCCGGCACGCAAATTGCGCGCGCCGCTGACTGTCGCGGGGGTGGGCGTCGACGTAGTGTGCGGGCTCTCTGGGGCTGAACAAGACGAGGTGATCCAGTTGTTGTGGAAGGTTATCGAACGGAAGAAAGGCTGGGACGTGCTGGAACTGCCGTCGGTAATCGAGGATGCGGCGATCACCAGACTGAGCTCGCTGGCGCAGAACTGCGGTTACCCGACTGGGAATTGGCCAGTGCCGCTGATTGCCTTCTTTCTCATCCCCCAGGGACCGACTGCGAAGAAGGACCTGGAAAAGTATCCGCGCCACCCCAAGTTACGCTCGAAGGTCCGTCAACGGGAAACGAAACTTAGTGCTCTAGGGTCCGTGGAGTTACTGCGAACGGTGAAAGATAGTAGAAAGGAGTTGCAGCGCTTCTATGAGATGGAAGCCAGCGGCTGGAAGGGAAAAGAAAAGAGCGCGATCATTTCCGACGCTCGCAGCCGGCAATTCTTCGATGAAGTCACGGGCGAGGCTGAGAGGCTAGGGTATCTTTGCCTCTACACCCTGGAACTCGACGGAAAGCCGATTGCCGCGCACATCGGTTTTACCTACCGGGGCCGCTACTGGGCGGTGAAGAGTACTTACGACGAGAATTATCGGGATTACGCGCCCGGCCATCTTATCGTTAAAGCCATTCTGCGGGACTGTTCCGAGCGAGGACTCTCCGAATACGTGATGGGTATTCGTGAAGACTGGAAGCTGGAGTGGACGCAGGATGTCAGAAAGAGAAACTATCAATGCATCTTCAGCAAGGGTCTTTGGGGGCGCGCGCTCTATGCTCTTCGGTTTCCTTTGCGGCGCAGGCTTTCCGCCCTGAAGGCATTGCGCGCAGCGACAGGAAAGCCGACGAGACCCCACACGTGAAAAACCAGGCGCCGCCTCAACCAATGTCCTTACGGCGGCTATAAAACCGCCGAGACCTTCAGCCTACCTGGACATGCCCTGCCTTGAAACAAAGTCCACGTCGTCGCGGGGAATCACTGTTATTGAGACATGTTGTTATACTGGCACTGTTGTGACCTTGGAGAAGTTGGAATGAGCCGTGGGTCCAGGCGGGGCCAGGCTTCAATTGACGTACCGGCCCTGCGCGCCGAGCATGAACTTCTACTTCTCTGTTCGCGCGTCTCGGTTGAGCTCGAGCATGGGGCACGCATACAGCAATTGCTCGCGGAGTCCTTCGACTGGAACCTCTTCCTGCTAGCCGCCAGCCGGAATCACGTTCTGGCGCTGGTTGCACACAGGCTCCAAGCCACTTACACACGTGCTATTCCTGCTACGATCCTGGAATTCTTCCGCGATTGCTCGCGAAGAACCGTGGAGCGAAATCATCATCTAACCGGTGAGTTGAAACGGATTTGGGCCGTGTTCAGGGCGAAGGGGATACGAGCGCTCCCCTTTTCAGGGCCTGTACTGGCTGCGATTGCTTATGGCGATGCTGCGCTGACAGAGGCCCAAAGCCTGGAATTCGTGGTTGCGGCGAAGAATATTTTGCCAGCGCGTGATCTTCTCATAGCGAGCGGCTACCGCCGCGAGTATACCTGGGATGCAGCTCGCGAAGCCGCGGAATTGCGGTTCCGCCGGGTGATCGGCCTCAACCGGAGCCAAGATGGAGTCCACATCTGGCTCAGTTCCGAGGTGGATCCGGACAACTACTCGCAGCCGCTCACATTCAATTCCATTCCGTTCTGCACGGTGTCTATTGATGGCGAATCGATTTCAACTTTGACCGCCGAAGATGCCCTGCTACACGCTTGCGTGCACGCTGCCCGCGATTCATTTTCGCCGCAGCTCTCCTCCATAAGCGACGCCGCCTACCTGGCGGCCAACCTTACGCCGGACTCATGGCACCGCTTCCAGGAGCGTTCTCGTTCGCTGGGCGTACGCCGAAAAGTGCTGGTGGTTCTTCGTATGGCCCGCGATCTGTTGGGAGCCAGGTTCCCCGAATACATCGAGTCGAGTATGGGGTTAGACGCGGCTGTCTCGCATCTCTGCGAACATGCAAGCAGTTCTCTACTCTCCAGCAGCGACTCGGTTCCCGGAATGAGGAAACGTATCGCTTTGCAACTGAAAGCCCGCGAGCGTGTCATTGATAAGCTTCGATTTCTGGTCCGACAGCTAGCTACACCGACAGGGGACGATTGGGCTGTGATGCCGCTTCCCGCTCCTCTTTTTTATTATGCCGTGAGGCCGCTGCGCATGCTGGGCCGCCGGCTCGGACTTTTCCGAACCCGGCGACTTGCGGTGTTTATGCCGACTCCAATCGAGATTGTGGAAGAGATGCTTTCGCTCGCTAAAGTAGGACCTTCCGACACTCTCTATGATCTGGGTTGCGGCGACGGCCGCATCGTCATTCGCGCAGCCGAGCGCTATGGGACGCGCGGGGTCGGCGTGGACCTCGATCCTGATCGTGTGGCCGAAGCCAAAGCCAGCGCCAGTGTGGCTGGAGTTGACGATCTGGTCACGTTCGTGCAACAGAACGTTATGGAGGTTGACATTTCCTCGGCGTCGGTGGTCAGTCTATTTCTCTCGCCACAGGCCAATCTGATGCTTCGCCCAAAGTTGAACCGGGAGTTACCCACGCACGCGCGCATTGTCTCTCGTTCTCACGACATGGGCGACTGGGCGCCTTCCAAGACGAAATTTGTGGCTTGCAACGGAGCTATTTCTCGAATCTACCTATGGCGGGTAGGAGATGACACGAAACAGGTGGAGAAAACGGTTTGGTGAAACTGCGCCAGGCCTACCCAACAACTGGAGCTGATAGACAAAACCCATATCCGGTTGTTTTGTGCAGGCAAGATCGACGTAACCCCGGCTAGGGTAGTAATCCGCGTCGCCCCGCTTCGTCATTCCAACTACCGGATGGATCAGAAGGCGGCTTCGACTTGTTTGGCCGCGCGAAAGGTAAGCTCTACATGAGCGCGATGCGTGAGATTGCCTGTCTGGAAGGCAAGGACTGGGCGCCGGCCCAGGCGTGCAAATTCCGCGCGCAACTCTGCGAGCGTGGAGCGCCGGCTGGGGAACTCATAGTGCGCGGCCTGCGCACACCCTCGACGTGCCCGCCTACATACCACGGGTTTGATTGGTTGATGGCGTCATCGGCGCCGGCATGTGCCTTGCTGGTAGTCTTGAAGACTGCCGGTGCTTCGGCAGTGCGGTGGAGCTGCCAAACCTTCTGGGTTCAAAACCGCGAGCATGACTCCTTCCGCATCACGCAGCGCATTTTTCTCAGGTACTCAAGCGTCTTTTGAAGCCCCCTGAGGCCTACATTTCACGCAGCTTCAGCAACACGGAATTAGATCATTAAGATCTTTACCTCTA
>JASHRB010000270.1 GCA_030037575.1 Candidatus Sulfotelmatobacter sp.
AAGCGCCGGGGTTCATCACCAGCCGCATCAACGCCATGATCGGCAACGAAGCATTTTATATGCTGCAGGAGGGAATCGCGTCGGCGGCGGATATCGACAAGGCGCTAAAGCTGGGCTTGAACCATCCCATGGGGCCGTTCGAACTGGTCGATCTGGTGGGGCTCGATACACGGCTGAATATTCTGGAGTATCTGCACAAGTCGCTGGGTGAGAAATTTCGCCCCGCGCCGCTGCTGGTGCAGTATGTGAAAGCAGGACGGCTGGGAAGAAAATCGGGGCGAGGGGTGTATGAGTATCCGCAGGCCGCTCCAGGCACGGATTCCGCGAGGCGCCGGCAGGCGGCGCCCGCGCCCAAAGCGTGAGAAATATGTACAACGCTTCCTAGCGAATCAGGCTGCGTGAGAAACTCAGTCCGCATAAGGATTCGGCGGCTTCCACGCTGATCCCTTGGCTCCCAATCAGCACCTGAAAACTTTCTCCCATGCCGGCCGGCGTGACAAGATGTTTCAGTTGCAGCGCAACTTTGGTGCGCTCCTGCGGCAGGCGGCATTGTTCGAAAGCATCGGCAAACTGGTTGGCTTCGCCGATACCCATCAAAAACTGCGATTGCGTGATGAGCGGGCGCGTGTCCATCTTGCGCTTTTGCGCGGCAGCCGCGAGCGCGGTGAAGTTGACGTCGGCAGTGATGTCTTGTTCTCCCGGTGCTTCGTAAGGACTGGGGCTGATGGAATGTTGCCCAATCGCTTTCAGTGTTCCCCGGTGGCGGCCGGCAAGTTGCTCTTCGCGGGTGTAGCCATAGTCGATGATGACGGCGAATCCGCGATCGAGACTCTCCGCGACATTTTGCATATAGCGCTCGGCGGCTAGTGCAACCTCCACACGCTCGCTGGCTTCGGGGTAAATCGAATATTGGTCGAGGAAACCAAGTTGCTCCGCGGAAGGCGGAGCCCAGGTTTCGACCAAGCGGCCGTCGCGGCTGTCGATGCGTAAGGATCCCCACTCGCTGAGAACTTCGACCGGGAGGGCGTCGAAGAATTCGTTGGCGAAGAGGATGGCGGGAACCTCAGCGGCTAAAGCCCTTCCGTTTGCTGTTCCAATTCCCCGCCCGCTCAGGGCAGGCTGGGAGACTGACGTCGTGCCCGCCCCAGGTTCCGGCCAATTCCCAATCGTGGCCAGGTCGGCCTTCCCTGACTCCAGATAGCGGGCTAGCGTGGACTGAATACGACTCCGCAACACACTGGAGCCTTCGAGCAAGGAGTAACGCAGCGCCCGGAAAAACTCCGGGAACTTCTTCTCCGACCAGGCGAGCACATCTTGCGCAAACAGTCCGCGTCCCGGGCCCAGTTCGATGAGTTGAATCTTCGCCGGGGAACCGAGCACGCGCCACATTTCTTCAAACTGCCGCGCCAGCAATCGGCCAAAAACAGCGTGAACATCGCTCGAAGTGTAGAAGTCGCCAGCTTGGCCAAATCGCTCCGCGCTCCGCGAGTAGTAGCCGAATTCCGGATCGTAGAGACAAAGCTCCATGTAGCGGGCGAACGGAATCGGGCCGTTCTCGCGGATTTCTTGTTCGATCTTTGCCCGCAGAGGATTCACATTCCCTTCCGACGGCGATCGGCGCGGTCCTGCGGCGTGCGGATGAACATTTCAACGAAGTAGTCATGCAGCGCGTCGTAAAGCTGGCGCTGAAAAGACCATTCAAACTGGGGGTGATCGAGGTCGCGAGGATGCAGGTCAAAATGGTAAGTGTGCACCGGGATGGATGCGTCTTTGAATTGAATGACGACTTCCACGCCTTCGCCTTTGGCGCGCGCCGAGAAGTTCAGAAGCGGGTGCTCATAAAGCTGAAGTTGTGCGCGCACGCGGTCGAGACGGGAGTGGATGATTTCCGGCACTCCAGAATTTTAAACGCACGGAGAAGATTGTGGAGTTTTTCTGGAGAGCGGACGATTTGGGATACTCGGGCGAAGGAGACGCCCTCTTACTCGTACCTCAATGCCTCGATGGGATCGAGCCGAGCGGCCTTGATGGCTGGCAACATGCCGCTGACGATTCCGACAAAACTCAAAATCGCCGTCGACCAGATTAGTGTGGCCGAATTGATGTAAAGATGAATGTCGCCTTCGCCGGCCTCGTCGATGAACATGCTCCATAGCGGCATCGATCCAACGGACCACGAAATCAGGTACGCCAACACAACGCCGAATAGCCCGCCGAGAGCGGTAATGACGAGTGCTTCGGCGAGAAATTGAAATAGAATGTGCCAGCGGCGCGCGCCCAAAGCCTTTTCCACGCCGATTTCGCGAGTACGCTGCGTTACCGCGACCAGCATGATGTTCATCAGGCCGACACCGCCGATGCCGAGCGTTAGCAGACCGACGAAGCCAAGAAGAATTTTGATTCCCACGGTGATTACGGTGAGATCGGCGAGATCTTTCACGGCGTCGAAAACGAAGATGGCGCGATCGTCTTTCGCATCGAAACTGTGATGAAACGCCATGGAGTTGCGCACGGCCTCGACGCACTTGGCGTGGTCGCCCTCGTAATCCATGAAAATGCCGTCGAGGTAGTACGTGTTTTTCAGGTCACTCATGGCGCTGTACGGCAGGTAGACGAGGGAATTCATGTCTTCATCGCCGTTGGAGATCGTGTGCCGAAGAACGGCGATGACTTTGTAGGAAATACCGTCAATGCGGAGGCTCTCGCCGATGGCATTTTCGCCGGAGAAGAGCTTCTTCTTCACCGTGGAACCGACGACGGCAACGCGGGCGTGCGTGTAGTCGTCCTGCTCGCCGAAAAATGCGCCTTCGCCGACTTCGAGGGCGCGAATTTTCTCATAATCCGAATAGATGCCGTGAACGTTATAGCTGCCGCTGCGCGTGCCGAAAGCGACGAGGCTCTGCTTGTCGACTTCGGGAGAAATGCGAGTGAGCATGGGAACTTCGGCGCGCAGGTATTCGAGATCGTCGCGGGTAAGGCGAATTTGTGTACCCGCTTTCGTGCCCCCGGCCTGAAGAGAAGTGTGGCCGGGAAAGATGCCGACCAGATTGCCTCCGAACGTGCGGAAAGCGATCATCAAGGCGTTTTGAAACCCGGTTCCGTAAGCCAGCAACAACACAACCGTGGCAATGCCCCATGCCATGCCGAGCATGGTAAGAACCGAGCGGCGGCGGTTGTGCCGGAGCGCGGCGTAAGCCTGTTTGCCGAGTTGGCCGAACATAAAACCTTCCCGAACCTCTTATTCTTGTCGCAGCGCTTCCACCGGAGGAAGCAAAGCCGCTTTCCGCGCTGGATAGATGCCCGCAATGATGCCGGCGGCCGATAGAGAAAGAACTGCAACGACCGCAGAAGCGGGAACGATTCGTGGCGTATCGAAACCTTCGGGCGATGGCAGCTGCGCCAGCAATGTGACAAAGGCAGTGCAAATTGCAAGCCCGACTCCTCCGCTGAATGCGGTCAGAAATGCGCCTTCGACAAAGAACTGCGTCATGATGTTGCGATGGGTCGCGCCCAGGGCTTTGCGCAGGCCGATCTCGCGCGTACGCTCGGTAACCGAGACGAGCATGATGTTGATGACGCCGATGGCACCGAGCGCCAGCGTTACGACTCCAACCACGCCGAGAAACCAATCCATGGCGTCGAAGATTTTGCCCACCTTGATCGCGCCGTCGATCGTGTCCCAATCCATAAACGCATCGTCAAGGTTAGGATCGAAACCGTGCCGCCGCGCAATGATGGCGTGAACTTCATTTTTGGCTTCAAGGTGCAATTCTTTCTTGATCGGCCGGTAATTGAGGAATGAGATCGCATTCTCGGAATTCTGGGCAATCAGCGGAAACAAGTTGCGCATGGTATCGAACGGGATGAAGATGCGGTGATTGGTGCCGTTCTCGCCATCCTTTCCAATCTTCGGAATGACGCCGATCACTTTGAAATCCAAGTTGTTGAGCAGAATCGTGCTGCCGACGGCGGCCTCACCCGGAAACATATTTTTCAGCAGTTCCCATCCGACGATGGCAACCCGGCGGCGCTGCAGAGTGTCTTCGTCATTGAACCAGCGACCAGGCTCAATGGGCGTGTTGCGAATCTGGTTGTATTCGGGCGCGACCCCGAAGACCTGGCCGCTGGTCGAACCGTAATCGCTTACGGCACGAATGTCGTCGCGTTCCAGCACGGGGGAAACGGCCCGCAGAAATTTGGCCTGGTCGCGAACAGCGAAGTAATCGCCGTAGGTTAGGTAATAGGGCTGACCCGATTGATAGCTGCCCACGATGGCGGGAATGCGGCCGGGGAAAATGAACATTATGTCCTGGCCGAGTTCGGCGAGGTTTTTATCCTGGCCGCTGCGAAATCCTTCGCCGAGGCCCACCAGCAGCAACAAAGACCCAACGCCCCAGGCGATTCCGAACATGGTCAGAAAGGAGCGCAGCTTATGCGCCCACAATGTGGCGAGCGACTGCCGGATGATGTCGACGAGCATTCGCATAGATAAGCCCCCACGCCTCCGGGGAGGTGCGTGGGGGGCGGTCAGGCGAGGGGTCTCAATCCCGCCCAACGTTTGTTCAAGCGTCTGATCAGTAATACGCAGCCGGGCCATGCGAAGTTCCGGTCTGTGGTTGGTTATTTAGACCGTGGCAGGGTGAAAAAGGTTATCCGGCCTTCGGGCCGCCGCCTGGAGGCGCCTGACCGCACTCGAGCGATATAGCCGCGGAGATTCAAGGACTGCTGGTTTTTGCCGATTAGCTACCGGTGAGAAGCATCTTGCGAATTAAACCGAGGTGGGGATGCTATTCCCTTTCCTTCAGGTTCTTAAAATTGAGAAACCGCGCGGCAAGCGCATCGCTGTCAAACCACATCGACTCCAACAAGAAGCTGGTGGCGGTGAAATTCTGTCGGAAATTGCGCAACCACGGCTGCAAGTGTGAAAGGCGAGGGCTTGGGGTGTTTCGACAGGAAATCGGGCGAGCCCGTTCCAGTCAGAATTCGAAGTAGCCCGAAGCCGGGGACGAACGCGCATTGCCGTCCGTTCCCGTCCCCGGCAGCAATGCGAGAATTCCTGCCAGGTTTTCCCACGCGGCCCGATTGAGGGCGGGGTCGGCGGCGACCAGGTCGCGGATCATGTCCCACGCGGCAACGTTTAACGCGCCTTCCGGCGGCGGACCCATGGCCAGCGAGACCGAGCACTGCGGACAAAACGAGAAGCGATGAGCGATGGATTTTTGGCGAGGTTTGATTCCCACGGTCTGCGCAAACATGTAGAGCGCAACCGATTTTTGTCCGGGTTCAAGAGGACGGTTGCAGCGCAGACAATGCATTTTCTCCAACGCTCTCTCCCGGCTATGTGCAATCTCTGGAACCTCCATAGTGTCGCGAGAGCGTTCGAGAGGCGCAAGTGCGTAAGAGGATTCCCGGTAAAAACTCGATTTTCTCGGGTCCACGATTTCGGAACCAAGCTATGCTCTAGGCGCAGGCGGGCAGCATCGTGCACGCTATGGCAATGAGCGTTAAGGTCCAGAGTTCCGGGGGCTCGGGCAAAAACAGGCTAGGAACTCCGAGTTCGGTCCCGCTGGTGCGGTTTCCGGAGCTAAGGAAATTGCAGGAATGCGAGCAGGCGGCGGCCGTATGTTATCGCCGAAACACGGGCGGTGGAATCGAGTTTCTGCTGGTGCGAACACGCAGCAGCGGGCGTTGGACTTTTCCCAAGGGCAGCGCGGAGCCAGGCCTGACTCATGCGCAGGTTGCGGCGTTGGAAGCGTTTGAAGAAGCGGGCGTTCACGGACGGATCGAGAAGACTGCGTTTGCCCGTTATGCGGGTCGAAAACGGGGGGGAGCCAAGCAATTTTCGGCAGATTCCCCCGAACAGAGACTTAAGGTCAGCGCCTATCTCTGCGAAGTCTTGGGCCTTAGCAAACCGAAAGAGCGGAATCGAAGTCGAACCTGGTTCTCAGCCACGGAGGCGAAGCAAAAATTACGCGAGGGGCGCACCAGCGGCAGTGGGGCGCAATTCAGCCGCGTGGTCGATAAAGCGGTAGCGCAGCTGGAAAAAGGGCGGGGGGAAGCGGATGTTTGTAGCGCAGTTTTGCCCGGAAAACACACGCTGGAGAATCTTCTTCGGCAAGAAGACGCTTTGCAGAGAGTGAGTCTCGAGGCGGCGGAAATTCCCGTTTGGCACCGAAAACTCATGGGTTTAAAAAGTATCCGAGGGCTTGATATGTTGCCGCGCCAGCCGCTTCTCGGTTTAGTGCGTTCGCGAAAACTTTTGCAATTGAATCCGCCGCAACTTACCCTTGCGCCGGCGCCGGGCCAGAAACCGCACGAAGGAAAAAAGACCAGAGCATCAGGATAAACCTGCGGAATAGTAAGAGCCCGTCAAGCTTCACTGTTGATCGCGATTCTTCGGCCGTTCGTAGGGTTTCTGCAGATATTTGCGTGCTTCTTCGAGAGCACTGAAGGTATCGTCGTTGGTCTGGATCGCCTGCCGGTATTCGTTGATGGCGCGCTCGCGCTGCCCGGTAATATCGAAAATCTTGCCTAACTGAACGTGGCTCCAAACATTGGTCCAGCTTGGGTCTCCATCGCCGTTGATGGCCGAGCGGTACGAATTCGCTGAGGCCTGATAATTTCTCTGCAGGAAGAAGATTTCGGCGATGCGGTAGTGGGCCAGCGAACTGTTCTTGTTCTGATCGAGGGCCTTATTGAACTCGGCGAGCGCGCCGGAAAGATCGCCCTGTTGCTGCAATGCCTGGCCGCGAAGAATCAAAGCGCGCAGCTTTATGTCGGAAGAATTCGTGAGCACGTGGTGATCGGGATCGAGTGAGATTCGGCGCGGCCGTCCGAAGGTTTCGACGCTGAAAGCCGAATTGGTGCCCACGACTTCGATTTTCTTGTCTTCCGTTTTGCCGTCGGTGTCGACCCGCAAATCGACTGGCATGCGGAACAGATCGAGATCCTGGGCAATCTCGCCGGTGACGCGAAAACCCGGGGGTTTTGCGCCCGTACTAGTTTCCTTGGGTACGTTGCCGAGGCGATAGACGGTGTACTTCAGCTTGAATTCGGGCGCCCCGGTGGAATCGAGCCACTGGGAGAAAAACCAGGTGAGCTGATCGCCATAATATTTCTCGGCGATAGTACGGAAATCGTCCAAGCTGGCCGATTTGCCGGCGTAAGTTTCCGCAAACTCGCGCATGGTCTTGAGGTATTTATCTTCGCCCATTACCCAGCGCAACATGTGCAAGATCATCGCCCCCTTATCGGTGACCAGTGATTGAAACTCAGTGGAGAACTGATCGAGCTTGCCAGCGCTCGAAAGCGGAACGGTATCGTATGCGAGCGCACCCACAGACATGTCTTTAACGGCTTCTTCCAGCCCGGCGGGGCCGGCGGCGTTTTCCACATACGTGGCTTCGGAATAGCGGGAAAAGCCGTCGACGAGCCACCAATCATCCCTGGAATCAGGACTCACCGAGGTTCCCCACCATTGATGCGCAATGGCATCTGCGAGCAGGCGGTAGTTTGTCTTTTGCGTGATCGACGGACTTGCGAGCCCGGCAATTTCCGGAGCCCATACGTAAGGAACCGTGTCGCCGGGAATCTCGACGACGTTCAGCCTTTGCGACAGCGGCGATCCATAGAGCGTAATGAAGTAAGTAAATTCCTGCACGGCAGTGTTGGTATAGGCGGGAGCCAGCGCCTGATGCGTGGGCTTGAAGAAAACGTGCAGGTCCATGCCGGCTTCATCGCTTTTGTACTCGTGGAAAATTCCAGCGATGATGGTCCCGGGAAAACTGGGCTTGGAATAAACGAAGGTAAAAGTCTTGGTCGCGAGGCCGTTGCTGTTGGGCTTGTTGGATGGCGGATTTTCACCCATGGTTGGGTTCCCGCTGCCGATCACGACCATGTGAGCGGGCACGGTGACGCTGATGGTTGCGGTAAAGCGATTGAGTCCGTAACCGCTCACCGGGAACCAGCGGCCCGCGTATAGCAGATAGCTGGTATCGTCGCCGATTTCGGCGAGCATGAGGCCGGGAACAGGGCTGTCGTCGGCGTTCTCCAGCTCCCCCTCGTATTCGAAAGTAAGAGTCGTCGAGGCATCTTTCGCCAGCCCGGCGGGCAATGGCACCCGCACGGTGGAATCCTGCGTGACGCGCTCGGCTGAAAGAGGCTGGCCGCTGTCATCCAGCACCTTGGTTACGCGCAGATCGTTGTGCAGTTCGAAGATTGCCGTGTTCAGGTCCTGGAGGGCGGTGAATTTCACTTTGGCCCGTGCCGACATTTGGTGCAGATGGGGAGTAAGTTCGACCTCAATCTGATAGTCATCGACGCGCAGGTGTGGCTTTTCCGCAGCTCGGGAGGGAATCGAAAAAAAAGGCAATGTCAGCAGGGCACAGAAACCGCATAGAACGCCGCAGGCGCGCCGAGGGTAAATCTGCATTAAGGAGATTCTCCAGGAAATGCGGCTACCATTCCCTATGATGAAGATTCTGCCGCAAAAGATGTGCGAGCACAAGGATGGACGGTCAGGGGCGGTGCTTTGGCACGGTCTATGCCTCGACTCTTTTGTTCGATCGCAATACATCCAGAATGATTGCGGCGGCGCGATCGGCGGCGTTGGAGCTGGCTGTCGCGGCTGAGGGTTGAGGGCCGCGAAGCTGCGCTCGCACCTTGGCGAGTCGCTGCAACATGCGGTCGCGAGCCGGACAGTCAGGCAGGATCTCCCGCATGTGCCCAGCGACGATCGCGGCCGTAAAGTCGCACTGCACCATTTCCGGGACCACTTCTTCTCCGGCAATCAGATTGACCA
>JASHRB010000271.1 GCA_030037575.1 Candidatus Sulfotelmatobacter sp.
AATCTCTGGAAAATGGAGTAGATGATGCGATCCACACTTTGCACGTTCACAAAGCACACCATGGGGCAAGTGCGGCGACGCACTTCCACAAAGCAACGCTCAATGATGTTGGTGGTGCGCAATTTCCGCCACAGGTGTCGGGGGAAAGCGAAAAACGACAGCAGTTCCGGCAAGTCCTGCCCCAACCGCTTCACCACACCAGGATAACGGTCTTGCCAGCGGGCGCGGAAGCGACGGAAGGCGGCTTCGGCCTGGGCTCGGCTCTCGGCCAGATAGATCGCCTGCGCCCCAGTTTTGACTTCGTCGGAATCGCGACTGGCGAGAATTATGGTGATGGCCCCCCAATTGTCCGATGTCGTGTGACTCTTCAATCTAGTATTTCGCTAAAGCAACACGGCAATCACGTTATTCGCAAGTGGATTGCCGATGGATCACGGCTGATGTCCACTGCGCAGTCATCGGGTAAAAAGGGCGGATCCCCCGGTCCAGTTTCACTCAGAACAAAGTTTCCCCGACAGCGACGCGGTATGATAGGTCGCGTTGGGTTGGGCAAGCATCTGCCCTTCAAATGCGGTGGCGCCCGCCCTGGCTGTGGTATCCAGCAGGAAGCGGCCGCCTCAGCAGAACTCGTCAGGTAAATCACCGGCACACCGATGCCGCCGCCACCGGACAGCGTCAAAGCGGCACGCCCCGAGGTCGAATCTACGCTATAGGTTCCGGCGATGGGGAGAGCGGCTCCGTTTGCATACCCGCAGGAGCACCCAAGGGCATCAAATTCATGCTGGAAATCTGTTCCGCTGAACGAGTCGCCGCTCCTCGTGAAATTGTTCTGGCCCGTCGTCCAGGAGGTTTCACCGAGCCGAGCAGGATACATGGTCTTTGGCTTCGCCGTAAGCAGCACGGTGGCGCACCGGAGTGCGCCACCGTCTCAGGGACCGCAGCTTGCAGGTTCGCTATCGCAGCTCCAGATCCATCAGCACCACTTGCTGATTGTCCGTTTCGATGGCGATTACGTGCGTGTTATCGACCAGGTAATAAGCAAAATTGGCTGTTTTGGTTGGAGACGCGGGGTTGAGTCCGGTCATGGTGCCCGTAAACACGCCGTTCGAAGCGGACGTAAAGGCGCCGGTGATCGAAAGGTTGGCCGTCGATTGCGTGTCTTCGTTGAGAGCCAGGTTTCCTGTCAAGGAACCAACCCCGTCAGCCGCGAGGAGACCCACGCCGACATCTTCCGTATATGCCGAGGCCTTGGGAATGACCGCACTCATGGCGTAGGATCCCTTGAAAGAAGCAGCACTGAAGGAACCGGTCTGCTGGAAGGCCTCCCCGATCAGCTCATCGTCCGCGTCCATGGAAACCATCAGCGCGTCTCCGTTGCCGGTGAAATAGACCTCGACGTCGTAGCTGAAAGAGGGAGTCGCATTGCCGTCGCTCAGGCCCGAAAACGTTGCCCGGCCCGTGGAATCCACGGTGTAGGTCCCAGTGTACGCGTTTCCGCTCTGCGGGCTTTGCTCGGCGGGGTCGTTTAGGTTGAGCGTACCGCTGGCGACGCCGTTGGAACCGATCGCGACCACGCCGGCGACCGCCAGCGGCCGGGTGGGAATCGAGACCTCAAATACATAGCTCGAGCCGGAGACAGAACTGCTGCTGAAGTTTCCGGTATTGCTCCCCTGGCTCAGAGCTGTTCCGACCATGCCACCGAGAAAGCTATCGGCCGTCTCGATGAGGCGTATTTCCTGGCTGCCGACGATATAGCCAGTGAAATTGATTGCCTTCACTCCAGAGGCCGCGCTGGGGACGAGTTCAAACTGGGTGCGGCCCCACGTATCCGGAGTGGTTACGGTACTCGCCGCGAAGGACTGGTCAGTCAGGGGAGAACCACCATCGTTGAGATCGAAGACACTGCCGTTGCCCGAAATTCCGCCGGCGCTGTCGACGTTCAGCACACCGCCCATCACGACCGGGGAACCGTTGTCGTCCATACCCCCCACGGAGAACGCATATCCACCGGACGGGGCGGGGCTGCCGCTTTGTAATTCCATGGTTCCAATAACAGCCGCATAAGAGTCGAACTCAACGACCAGCGCCTTCGAACTCGAGACCATCACAGCTTGCAGGGTCTCCGTGCCGTTGACGCCTAAACCGTTATCGTCGGTCGTGAGGGCAATCTGCACATTTTGGTTGGAGGCCACGGAATAACTACCGCCTGTGATCGCCACGTGCGCATATGAGGCCGGTATGCTCACGTCCTGCTCGCCTCCGGAGATTGTGCCGCTGCTGGCGTAAAAAGAGCCTGCCATACTAACCGAGGCGATGGAATCGACTCCGGTCAGCGAGAAGACCCAGGTTCCGGTGGGGAGATTTGCCGGCGCGCTTCCGGAGCTTCCGCTGGTGATGCTGATGGTGGCTGAAACCGAAGCGCTGCTGTCGGCAGCAGAAGTGGCCGTCACGGTCACTGTGCTGCCCGATGGGGCGCTGGACGGCGCGGTGTAGGTGGTGGATGCGCCACTGGTTGTACTGGTGGGCGAGAATGAGCCGCACGCGCCCGCGCTTCCGCAGGTCACGGTCCAAGCGACACCTGGTTTCGAAGAGCTGT
>JASHRB010000272.1 GCA_030037575.1 Candidatus Sulfotelmatobacter sp.
CCCGGTGCCTGGCGCGCAATTCTTGCGCAGTACCACCTCACCGAAAAGGACCTGGTCGCGCATGTGCGTGAGCAGATTGACTTGATGCGGTTGGTGGACGCACGCCTGCGGCCCGCGGTGCAGATCGATTCAAAATCAATCGAGGCTTATTACCAGGATCAGTTTGTCCCGCAGTTGAAGCAGCAGGGTTCGCGCGAAGTTCCCCTGGCGGATGTTTCGGCCAAGATTCGCGAGGTACTCACGGAAAAGAAGGTAAATGAGCTGCTGCTTTCGTGGCTGCAGACATTGCACTCGGAGGGGCGCGTGCAGACTCCCGGCGTCACTTCTTCCTCCAACGAGCGGGGAGTGCAGTCGCAATGAGGGAGCCCGCAGCCAAGGCGGCTGCCGCGCGCTGGTGGAAATATGGGTTGGCGGCGTTCGGCGTTACATTTATAGCGGTTCTTGGGCTTCTTATCTATATCAGCACCGATGCTTTTCAAGCGCTCGTGCGCCGCCGGCTGGTCGATGAAGTGGAGCGCATCACCGGGGGCAAAGCGCAGATAGCCAGCATTCATACCATCCCCTTTCGCCTTCAGGCGGAGGTTCGCGACATCACGGTGCGCGGCCGCGAGGCGGCCAACGAAACTCCGCTTGCGCATGCCGATGGAATTGTGGCGCGATTCAAAATCAGTTCGCTTCTTCGTTCTGAGCTGGCCTTCACGGAAGTCATCCTCGAACGTCCCGTCGTCCATGTGGAGTTCTACCCGGATGGCAGCAGCAATATTCCGCCTCGCAAAAACGCGTCTACAAGCGGGGGGGGTGCAGTCGAAAGGTTGTTTTCTCTTTCGGCCAATCACTTCGAGATTCGTCACGGGCAAATTCTCTGGGATGATCAATCCGTCCCGTTTGATTTCGCCGCGCGCGATACCTCGCTGCAGATGGATTATTCATTTCTTGGGCGTCGCTACGAGGGGCGCTTGCTGTTGGGCGAGGTCGATACGAAGCTAATGAACTGCCGCCCATTTGCCTGGATGACGGCGCTGGAGTTCACGCTCAACTCCAATTCCGCCCTGGTCAGCTCCCTGAGGTGGAGCTCCGGCCACTCTCATTTTTCTGCCACCGGCCAAGTGACTGATTTCCGTCGACCGCATTTTCAAGGTCCTTACGACGCGCAGATCGATCTTACCGAAGCGGCGAACATTGCCCGCGACCGTGATCTGCGCGCAGGCGTTCTCGAACTGAAAGGACGCGGCGATTGGTCGCTTAAGCAGTTTTCGAGCAATGGGTTGCTGACGGTTCGTGATTTGAGCTTTCAGGATGATCAGGTTTCTTTTTCCAGAGCTTCGTTAAGCACTGGCTATTCCCTCACTGATCAGCAGCTTCGGCTTTCGAAGCTGGAGGGAAGAATTTTTGGCGGTGGATTCGACGGCGAAGCGGAAGTAAATCAGTGGCTTGCACCTGTGCAGCATCTTTCGGCCGAGGCGAAGAGATCTCTTGAAACCGCGGTCATTTCGGCGGCGCCGTCTAAAAAGTCACTGGCCGAGAAGACGCTCAACGCAAAATCGGCGGCGGTTCAGAGCGGATTTGTTTTCCTTCATTTGCATGATCTATCCGCTGACGACCTCGAATCCGCGCTCAACAGGGCGGCTCATGCGTTTCCGGCTCTCCATCCGGCCTCGCTGACTTCCGGCACTCTTGAAACCCGATGGAAGGGAACTCCGCAAGACGCCGAAGTGCGTTTCACGATCGACCTCACTCCCCAGACGAGCTTCGTGCGGGGCCAGCTGCCCATCACGGCTCATGCAGAGGGTGTTTACCATGCGGCGAACGACTCGCTCGAGCTCCCTCGAATGAGCCTTTCGACGCCCGCCAGCCGAGTCTCAGCTTCAGGCATATTGTCGGCGAATTCGGCCCTGCGTCTCTCGGTTTCTACTTCGAGCCTCGCCGATTGGATGCCCTTGCTTACCGCAATTCGCGGCCCCGCGTTGTTCCCGGTCTCCTTTAACGGCACGGCAACCTTTAACGGCAACCTGAGCGGATCGCTCGTATCTCCTCAGATTTTCGGCACGCTGCTGGCCAACGATTTCAATGTCACACTTCCGGCTGCGGCGAGATCGCGTCCCCTGCAAATGCACTGGGACTCGCTCTCCACTTCGTTGCAGCTTTCCTTCGATTCCGTGACAGTGCGTAACGGCAAACTGGAGCGAGAGGGCACTTCGGGCGAGTTCGACGGTTCTGCAAGTCTGGAACATGGCCACTTTAACGGCGACAGCGCCATCAAGCTGCACGCCAAACTTTACGGTGCGGACATTGCGGCGCTCGAAGCATGGGCTGGATTTACTTATCCCGTGAGCGGCACGGCCAACGTTCACTTTCAGGCCGCGGGCACGCTTTCCGATCCGCACGCTGACGGAGAGATTCACCTCACCAACGCCTCCGCTTACGGCAGGGGCATTCAGCAGTTCGATTCAATCTTTCACTATGACCGCGGAGCGATTTCCTTTGCCGACCTGCACTTGTCACGTGACGGCTCTTCGGTCGCTGGAAGCGCCTCGCTGAATCCTTCGGCAAAGAGTTTTCAGTTCGATCTGACGGGGAAGAATTTTGATCTTGCAGATTTTCCGGAACTATCTTCCCGCCGCTTCGGTCTTGCCGGCCGCGCTGAATTCGCTCTCAATGGATCGGGGACCATGAGTGCTCCTTCGATCAATGGGAATGTGCACATACGCGGGCTTACGGTCAATGGGGAACTTTTTGGAGAATTCGATCTGCAAGGTGTAACCAAAGGCGATCGGTTATTTCTCACCGGAAGTTCGCACTTTCAGCAGGGAACCTTCGGCCTGAATGGCACGGTGCAGCTGCGGAACCATTATCCGGCGGATTTGTTGCTGCAAACAGATCAGGTCAATCTCGACGCGCTGTTGCCATCATATTTGTTCGGAAGGACACCGCATTCTTCGATTGGGGCGTCGATTCGCCTCAGCGGTCCCTTTCGCAACCCTGACCTTTGGCTCACCGATGGAAATTTGACGGCGTTGTCGCTCGAGGTTGAAAACGTCAAGCTTCACAACCAGGATTTGGTTCGCTTCTCGGTCGCACACGAGACCCTGAATCTGCGGCAGCTTCATCTCATCGGCGATGGGACCGATGTGACCGCTCGGGGAACAGTACAGCTCGCGGGCGAGCGCGCTCTTGATCTCACGGCTGACGGACATTTCGATCCCAAACTGCTAGCCACCTTCGATCCGAATTTCACGGCATCGGGTCTCGTTTCCGTAGACTTGACGATCGGGGGCACGGTCGCCGAACCGCTTCCCCAAGGTCGAATTCGGGTTACCAATTCGTCGATTGCTTATGCCGGATTGCCGAGCGGGTTGACCGAAACCAACGGCTCATTGCTTTTCACGCGCGATCATGTGCACATCGATACGCTGGCTGCGCACACCGGTGGAGGGACGGTCGATCTCAAGGGAGATGCGACGTTCCCGAACCGGCAACTCAATTTCGATTTGACCGGAACCGCCAAAGATGTCCGCATGAGATACCCTCCGGGCGTGAGTTCAACTGCCGATGCGCAGCTGAACTGGGCCGGGTCACGCTCGTCTTCGACCGTTTCGGGGAACATCACTGTCAATAAGATTGCGGTGACGCCGGGCTTCGATTTCAGCGCGTATATCGATCGTAGTCGACAACTTTCCACGGTGACCGCAACCAACTCGCCGCTCAGCAATATCAAGCTCGACATCCACGTGCAGACCGCGCCCGAACTGCAGATGCGCACGGCGATTGCCCGGCTATCCGGCGATGCAGATTTGCGCATTCGCGGTTCGGTCGCGCGGCCGGCGGTGCTCGGCCGCGCTGATATTCTTGAGGGGCAGGCTACGTTTCACGGCACAAAATTCACGCTCGAGCGCGGCGACATCACATTTACGAATCCGGTGGCGATCGAGCCCCAGCTTAATCTGCAGGCCTCCACTCACGTTCGTGACTACGACCTGAACATTACCATCACCGGCACGCCCGACCGGGGGCTGAGCGTCAACTACCGCTCGGAGCCGCCGTTGCCGAAATCCGATATTGTGGCGCTCCTTGCGCTCGGACGCAACAATGAGCAATCGGCCCAAATTCAAGGGCAGGGAAGTCAGGAAACCTACTCGGATGAGGCGACGGCCCAGATCATCAGCCAGGCCTTGAACTCGACCGTCAGCAATCGTCTGCAACGGCTCTTCGGCGCGAGCAACATTAAAATCGATCCTCAGGGCCTGCTGACGGAGACCAATCCCATCAGCAACGGCCCGCAGATCACCATTCAGCAGGAATTTGCAAATCACATCTCGCTGCTCTATTCCACCAATGTCTCGCAGAGCAGTGAACAGATTATTCAGGGCGAATACTACGTGAATCGCAACATCTCGGTCGTCGGTATGCGCGACCAGAACGGCGTGGTCAGCTTTGACCTGCGTGCCCGCAGCCGAAAAAAATAAAGGAATCCCGTGAAAGCCGCATCCGCTGCGGATGCGGGCGAAGCAGACTTCGCAGGATAAAATGGTGTTGATGCCTGGTCCAGCTTCTGCGCGTCAGTTGATGGTCGATTCCCAACTCCGTGCGCGCGGCATTTCCGACTCGCGAGTTCTCGCCGCCATGTCTCGTCTGCCGCGCGAACAATTCGTTGCGCCCGAATATCGCGCGCAAGCCTACCAGGATCATCCATTGCCAATCGGCGATGGCCAGACGATTTCGCAACCGTATATTGTGGCGCTGATGCTCGAATCGTTGGATCTCTCGCCGGGTGACAGGGTGCTCGAAGTCGGTACAGGTTCCGGCTATGCAACCGCGTTGCTTGCTGAACTCGCGGCGCAAGTTTTCTCGGTTGAGCGCCGTGCCACACTAGCGGATCGGGCTCGGGAAGTGCTTGGCGAACTCGGCCATGGCAACGTGAAAATTCTTGCGGGAGACGGCGCTCTCGGCCTGGCTGATTATGCTCCTTTCGACGCCATCCTTGTTTCTGCCGCTGCGCCT
>JASHRB010000273.1 GCA_030037575.1 Candidatus Sulfotelmatobacter sp.
ATGTACATGGGCGCGACGACCGTCGAAATGCCGATGCCCAGACCGCCGATCAAGCGGGCAGCGATGAATAGGCCCACGTCGGTGGCGAGGGCCGAGCCGACAGCGCCCACGAAATAGAGAACGCCGATGCAGAGCAGCGTAATTTTGCGTCCGAAGCGATCGGCCGGCCAGCCGCCAATCAACGAGCCGGCCACAGTTCCGTAGAGCGCGGAAGCCATCGCCACGCCGTGAGCGCCCGGACTCAACGACCAAAGAGCTTGTATTGTTTTTTCGGCGCCGGAAATGACAACGGTGTCAAAGCCGAACAGGAATCCGGCGAGAGCCGATGTTAGCGACCAGAAAAAAATGCGACCGTTCATAGCGGGTGCGGAATCGGCGAGCTCACACAGGGTCTCGTCCAGTGGTCCACATCAATAAGACGCGGAGCTTACCACAAAACCAAGGCCGCCGCTTTGCGGAAGCATCCCCGCAAAACATCGCGCATCGGCTGGAACTCAGCCTTGGGTCAATGGATATCCCTTTTCGCGCCACTGGCGAATCCCGCCATCCATCGAGATCACATTTTTGTAGCCCATCTTCTGCAGATTATCGGCGGCAAGAGCCGAGCGAAATCCCCCGCCGCAGTAAAGCACGATTTCCTCGTCCAAGTCGGGCACGCGGGCCTCGATATCGCGCTCGATGATGCCTTTGCCCAGATGGATCGCTCCGGGAAGGTGATCTTTGGCGAATTCGCTTTCTTCCCGGACGTCGACCAGAATGAATTTATCACCGCGATCGATTCTCTTTTTTGTTTCTTCCACGTTGGTTTCGCGGATACGGGCTTTGGCGTCTTCGACGATTTTCAGAAAGCGCGGCGAATGCTGATGCGCCATAACTTGTCCTCGGCGGATGATCGATACCATCGTAGCAAGCGAATGCCACCTCTGCATCCCGCTTGGCAGCCGTGCTGTGTTTCGAGAGCGATGAGGTAGCATAACTTCGTGCGCATCGGGAAAAGCAGACATGTCGGGTTGGCGCGCGCGCTCTCGAAACTTGGCTATTGCTCCCGCTCGCGCGCGGTCGAGCTGATCCGCGCCGGCCGGGTGAGCCTGAATGGAAAAACCACCGGCGAGGCTGAAGCCGCCGTTGCTGAGAACCGCGACCAGATCGCGGTCGATGGCAAACGGGTAGAGGCGCGGCGAAAACTCTACTTGGTGCTAAACAAGCCGCGCGGCGTGGTGACGACTGCTTCGGATGAAAAGGGCCGTGAGACTGTATACGATTTGCTCGAGCAGAAGCTTCAGGTTTCGCCAGGAAGCAAGTCTGCGATACGTTCTCCTCTTTGGCTCGCGCCGGTCGGCCGTCTGGACAAAGCCAGCGAGGGACTGTTGTTATTCACCAACGATTCTGAATGGGGCGCCCGCATCACCGCCCCGGGGACGCATTTGGACAAGACCTACCACGCGCAGATCGGGATTCTTGCCGACGAAACGTTGCTGCAGTCGATGCGTTGTGGGCTGGTTACGCAAAATGGGGAAGCGCTGCGCGTGAAGGACGCTCGCCTGCTGCGCAGCGGACAAAAGAACTGTTGGCTCGAAATCGTTCTCGACGAAGGCAGGAACCGGCAGATTCGCCGCATATTAGAAACGTGGGGCGTTGAAGTGTTGCGGTTGGTGCGCGTAGGGATTGGACCCCTGTTGTTAGGAGGGCTTGGCAAAGGCGATTACCGCTGGCTCAGCCACAAGGAAAAGCGAATGCTCGACCGGGCTGTGCGAAGGCAAGACCGTGCTGAAGCGAAAGTGGGTTCATGACTGAATTAAATTTTCTCAGCGCTGCGGTGATGAGCGAGCGAATCAGGAAAAAGAGTATCTCTTCGGTCGAACTGGTTGACAGGCATCTGGCACAGATCGCAAAACTGAACCCGAAGTTGAACGCGTTTGTCGAGGTCGATGCGGAGCGGGCGCAAAAACAAGCGGCAGAAGCGGAACGTACCGTTATGAAGGAGGCTGCAACTGGACCTTTGCACGGAGTTCCCCTAAGTGTCAAGAGTGCGATCGGCGTGGCCGGGTTTCGCTGCGAGGCGGGATCGCGGCTCCGAGCAGGCCTGGTTGCGCACCAGGACGCAGCGCTGGTGCGGCGCCTGAAGAATGCGGGAGCCATTATTCTCGGTACGACGAACACGCCGGAGCTCTTGATGGCCTGGGAAACGGATAATCTTCTTTACGGGCGCACGAACAATCCGTGGGATGTTGAGCGGACCGCGGGAGGATCGAGCGGAGGCGAGGCGGCGGCGATTGCGGCGGGATTGTCTGCCGGCGGCGTGGGCAGCGACGGCGGCGGTTCGATTCGTGTTCCCGCGCATTTTACTGGAATTTGCGGACTGAAGCCGACTCCCGGGCGAATTCCGTCGACTGGTCACTTTCCCGTATCGGCCGGACCGTTTGCCTTGATCGGCGTGGTCGGACCGATGGCACGAACGGTTGCCGACTTGATGCTTCTGTTCGAAGTCATGCAAGGGCCCGACGATGGTGACACGTGTTCGGCTCCCGTGCCGGTGCAATGGCCGAATAAAAAAGAAGTCAGAAAACTCAAGATTG
>JASHRB010000274.1 GCA_030037575.1 Candidatus Sulfotelmatobacter sp.
GGGGCGCATATTCATTCCCCTAATTCGCGCCTTGCATAGCTGGTTTGCCCATTCCCGCTGGGGCGGCGGGAGAGAGGGCACCGCTGCATCTCGCCTCAACCGAGCGCAGGTGCGCGGGGAGGTTTTTTATGGGTCTGGTTCTCATCCGTCTTCTGTTTGTGGCGGTCGTTTCGCTCACCTGCTACCTCATCGCGCCCTTCGGTCAGACCCGTGAACTGGACGCGGGCATTGGGGCGGTGGTCGGTGCCGGCATTGTTCTGTTCGAGTGGAAACTGCGCGGCGTTAGCCTGAAGCGGCTGATTGGCGCTGCCCTCGGTAGCCTCCTCGGCATCTGCGGAGCCTATCTGTTTGCCCTGGTTATTCGCAGCAGCGTGCCTGCCGGGAGTACGCAGAGCTTTCTGCAAATTCTGGTGATGTTGCTGATGGCTTACGTCGGCCTGATTGTCGGCGCGAGCAAGGGCGACTTGCTGAACCTGGCGGCGCTGGGCGGAGTCTTCGGCGGCGAGAAGCAAGGCAAGAAGAGCTACAAGATTCTGGACACCAGCGTGATCATCGACGGACGCATCGCCGACATTGCGGAGACGGGGTTTCTCGATGGCATCATTGTCACCCCGCAGTTTGTTTTGCGGGAATTGCAGCTGGTGGCCGATTCGGCTGATTCGCTGAAACGGAATCGCGGGCGGCGCGGTCTCGATGTTTTGCAGCGCCTGCAGAAAATGGCGACGCTGCAGATCCAGATTGTGGAAGATGATTTCCCGGCCGTGCGCGAGGTCGATCTCAAGCTGATCGAACTCGCCAAGCTCTACGAAGGCAAGATCATCACCAATGATTTCAATCTGAACAAAGTTGCCCAGCTGCAGGGCGTCGAGGTGCTGAACATCAACGAACTGGCCAACTCGCTGAAGCCGATCGTGCTGCCGGGCGAGATCATGAAAGTATTCATCCTGAAAGAGGGGAAAGAATACAACCAGGGCGTGGCTTATCTGGATGACGGCACGATGGTGGTCGTGGATAATGCGCGAAAGATGATCGGCAAGACCATCGATGTCTCGGTGACCTCGGTGCTGCAGACTACGGCCGGCAAAATGATCTTCGGCAAGTGGGATGAGCGAGCGTTTACGCGAACCAGCATCCCGGTGCCGGCGCCCCTCGGCGCCACACCAGTAGCGGCCAGCGTGCCCGCCGGGTTGCCCGATCCCAAGCCTTCACAACCGTGACGGAATCGCCAAGTTAGGAAAACTGCTCCGGCTACGGCGAAGGCAGCTGAACCGAAGCGACGGAAATCGTGTTGTTGTTGAGCGTGCCAGTAATGGTGACGCGCACGCCTGCAGCGCGCTTCAGCAATTCCAGCTGGCCTTCCAGAATGTAAACTTTGTCGCCGTCGACCAGCGCGAAGTGCTGGCCGGCGTGGACGCACTGACGCGTGCAGTCGGCGGCATTCTCGTCGATGGCGGGCGAGTGCTTCGCTCCGCAGCGCGTGTCGGCCACGACGCCTTCATAGGTTTTGAAGGGAGTGGAGGACTTTTCTGCAACCGCAAAGGCGGGCGTTGGTTCGGCTTGAACCGGCCGGGGAGCGGCGGCTCCGCTGGCACCGGCCGGGGAGTCGTCGGCAGCATCACCCGTGGCAGCCCCCACGGTGGCGAAAAAAATTGCCAGAACACAGGCGATTCCGCTGATCGCGGCGACCAACTCAAACCATAAGCGCAGCTTGACCGGTTTCATGGCTCTTAGTTCCAGCTTCCGCCGTCAAAGTTGCCCACGGCCTACGGGTTCACCTGTGCACGCGAGTCTCCAAGTCTAATCTGCTTTGCACCCAGCCGCTAAGTTGGCCTGCACAGCGCAGTTACCAGTATTCTTGGAGGCGCTCCACGGTTTGCGCTTACCCCGGCGCTGCCCAAAAAATATACAGTCATTCTGTACAGAACACACCCTTGTAGGGCGTTTACCGTAGAACGCGATTGTTCTAGACCCGCAGAAGGGACACGGCTGTGGCACACTGTCTCCATGGCAAGCTTGACCCTGGGCGATTTTGAACTCAGCGTTTTCTCCGATGGAACTTATCCGCTCGATGGCGGAGCATTCTTTGGCGTGATCCCGAAGACCATGTGGTCACGGAAGTTCGAGGCCGACGACAGCAATTATGTGCGCGCGGGACTGAACTCGCTGCTGATCCGCACCGGCAAGCGGAATGTGCTGGTGGAGACCGGCATGGGCAACAAGCTCTCGCCGCGCATGATCAAATTTTATGGGCAGCCGGCGCAGTTGCTGAAGAATCTGGCTTCGGGCGGGGTCGCTCCGGAAGACATCGATATCGTCATCAATTCGCACCTTCATTTCGACCACTGCGGATGGAACACGGTGCGCGGCAGAAGCGGGAAGATCGTGCCCACATTTCCGCGGGCAAAATATTACGCGCCCGAGGGCGAGTGGCAGTACGCGCGGCATCCGAGCGAGCGCGACGCGATCAGCTACATTGCCGACAATTACGATCCGCTGCTGCCAAGCGGACAGATGACGCTGCTCCAAGGCGGCGAAGAAATCGTGCCCGGAATTTCGGTGCAAACTTTTCCCGGGCACACGGCCAGCATGCAGGCGGTGATTGTTCAGAGCGGGGGGACAAGGGCGTGCTACGTCTCCGACCTGATGCCGACGACTGCGCACATGGAGCTGGCATGGGGCATGGGATTCGATCTCTATCCGCTGCAAACGATCGCGAGCAAGAAAGAATATTACGCGCGGTCCATTCCCGAAAAGTGGCTGACGGTCTTCACCCACGATCCGAAAACCCCGTGGGCGTATATCGAAACCGACGGGACGGGGAAATTGGTAGCCAGAGCAGTCGATGGTTCCCCAACCCGCTCATACCCTGAGGGAAAAGAGCCGCGGCCCGGTTAGCGCCAGAAGAGCGTTAAGAGAGTAGATCAGCCTTTCGAACCGCCACGTTCAGCCCGCGGTGGGGCACTTGGGGAGTCATTTGGGGGCCAGTGCGCCCGCGCGC
>JASHRB010000275.1 GCA_030037575.1 Candidatus Sulfotelmatobacter sp.
GGGGACTTCCAAATAGCCCGTTGATTTTTGGCCTGGAGCGGCGGTGGCCGTGCCGACAGAGAAAGACAAAGCCTGTGCCTGGACGAACACTGGGAACAACAGAAAAATCCCCGACGAAGCGAAGATGCGAGCAAAAGGCTTAGGCATAGATCCTCCAGGGGGTGGATGAGGATACCGCGAAGGGAATGATTTGAGCAATGCACCGACAATTTGCACACTGAGATTTCCTCGGGAAGGCGGGACCCTTTGAGAGTTAGAGAAATCGCGGGTCAGGTGACCTCGTGGGGAATAAGCTTGCCCCGCTCGCGGACCGGTTCTCCTATGCGTTGGGAGTGAGCAATCCGAACGGGGCGGGCATCATGGGAATTTCATCGCCGCCAGCGATCGGGCGATTCGCAGAAGACCCGAATGGAGAATGCGATCCAGAAAGTGCACCGCCAGGGGCGACGCGCGGAGACAAAAGAACTGAAGTTCTTAGACGAATTGATTTCGGCGGGTCAGGTCGTCGAGCAGCACGGTCCCGTAAGGCGGCCCTCTTTCAGACACGACCATCTGCCTAAAGAGGATCTCCCCTTGTAAAAAGCACCGGTGCGGCTGACCGCCGGCCGCCCAAGGCGCGGCCAGGTAAGCCTGGCTTCCGCTTGACAAGGGACGGTATCTGCTCAAAACTAAATGAGATAGGTCTTCGGTGAAGGAGTTCCACCGCCAACCGCTATCCCCGCTCGCAGCGATGGATGGCTGATGACTCCTGACGAGGTTTTCCATGTCGGGAGTTCGAAAAACAACGAGAATTGCGGGCAAACCTCGGAAAGCCCACGAACCGGGGGAGCATTGGCTCGCTCTCCCGATTCCCCAAGTTCGACCGCTTGCGCGAGCCGCCTATTCTTGTGGCCTCGAACGTAGCCTTCGGTCCTCTCGCTCGCCCTTCGATCTTCTCGCAGCACAAGCCGCTCAGCCACGTCATTGTGGACTGATTCCGTATCGACAGGATGTGAAGGCGTGAGTGCGAGACGAGAATGGCCGACGGCAGGTACGGAAAGCATCGCAGAAAGCAAATTTGTTTTTCGGCGAGAGAAGGAGGTTGGGGAACTAAGAGAACGCCTGGCGGCCCGCAAGTCCTTCGTGCTGCACGGAGCCAGCGGCTCTGGAAAGACCTTCTTGCTCGAGCGCGTCATGCCGGATTTTCCAAACGTCCTCTATTGTCGGGATGCAACCTCGCCGCAGTCGGTTTTCCAAAGTCTCGCTTTAGCCCTGGTGGTGTCCAGAGACCGCTTTGTTCGAGGCTGGTTGCGCGGCCCAGAGTCGGTCAGAAGCAAATCGGCGATTTCCCTGCGCGGAATTGTGCTGAATGCAGCGCGCCGCGGGAACTACTTGGTGGTGCTTGATCACTTGCGTGGCCCGGCGGCAGCACTCTCGGCAGACACGCGCGATCTCATGTTTTACGGAGGAACGCCGGTTGTTGCGGTCGCCCGCTCTGCGCATATGGAGGATTTGGGCTTTCTCGCCCCTTTCTTCGCTCTGCCCGCCGAGCGCATGCGGCTGCCGAATTTTTCTCTTTCCCAGGCCCTGCGGTTCGCTGAAGACGTTACTCGACGAATCAATCTTCAAGCAACAAATCTAAATGACTTTCTCGATCGCGTGGCGGAGCTGAGCCGGGGTTCACCCGGCGCAATCATGAGCATGCTCCAAATGGCACGGCTTCCACGGTATCGCCTCGACGGACACATCAAGACCGCGCCGCTTTACATAGACTTTCGACTGGCTTGGCACCGGGCGAATGCGTTGTAGGAAGGAGACAGGGAAGGCAATGGCAATGGCAATGAGGGCGAGTTGGCCGGGCGTTACACGGCGGAATACCCATGGGCGTTCCCGCCCCGACCTTCCCAATGAGTTTTATTCCCTGCTGCTTGATCGAAGCATGTCGCCTTCCTGCGGGTACTTCACTACTCCGGACATCGATCTGGAGACGGCGCAAGTTCAAATGCTCGATTACGTTTGCAAGAAACTTCAGGTGCAGGAAGGGAACAGAATTCTCCACCTGGGTTGCGGCTGGGGCGCCTGGATGCTGCACGCCGCCAAGCGTCATCGCGCGCGTGTGTTCGGGATTACGTCCGACTTGCAGCATGCCGAATTCGCCACCAATCAATTCCGCTTCGCCGGAGTCGCAGACCGTTGCCTCATCGACGTCTGCGATTATCGCGACTTGGATCCGCCAACCGAATACGACAAAATCGTAAGCCTCGACACCGACGAGAATATCCATTCGTGCCGGTGGCCGGAACATTTCCGGCGGACGTTCTCGTTCTTGATGCCCGGCGGAGTGTTTCTGACGAGTACCGCGACCGTTCTTGCCCGAGGTCGCAACTCGCCATCGGCGGAACCGGTGCAGCACGTTCTTCACCGAGGGGAGCTGCCGTCGCTCGACGCAGTCCTCGGAGCAGCCGAGTCCACAGGCTTTGAGGTCCGGGATGTAGAAGAACTTCGAGAACACTATGCTCTCACCCTTACTCACTGGCTAAGAAATCTTGAGCGAAATGCCGAGCGAGAACGCCAGATTGCCGGGGACGCTATTTACCATGCCTGGCGCACCCACATTCGAGACTCGATGCAGGACATGTGCAGCGGTCGTGCGAGTTTCTATCAAGTGTTGCTGAGCAAACCAAAACGCGGCTTAAGCGGATTTCCGTTAACGCGCAAAGATTGGTACCGATGAGCCGCAATCTGCTGCAACTCGTCCGCAACCGGCTCAACAAGTTGCCGACGGGGGCATGGCTATGACCCCAACCCTGGGGCAGCGAGAGACCAAGATCGGGGCCACGTCTTTCCATAGCATTCTGTTCGCGGAGCCGGAGACCGGCAAGAATATGGCCGACCAGCAAGCGCCTGACTTTTTCAAGGATTTGTATCTTGATCAGGTGGTGCAATCAATCACCGCGGGATGGAAGGATTACGATCTTGCACCTTTCTTCCATCTTCGGCTGAACGATCTGGATGCGATCTCCTATCGTCAGGAAGTGATGCGCGATCTTGAAAATGTCCAGCTCATGGACGCCATCAAATCGTTCTCCGCGCAAATGCGCGCCATGCGCGACCGTCTCCAGCAAGCCAAGGATCTCTACTGCAAGTATGCAGCGGAGCGAGCATTCCTGGGGGCCGTCGAGATCTACCATCGTGCGCTCGAGCGCCTGGTGCGAGAATTGAGCGCCCTCGACCCACAATCGCGCGGGCTGCGCGCTTTCCGTGAGTATCTGACCAGCTACGCCGCATCCACTTCGTTCGCAGCTCTTGTGGCTGAGGCGGAAAAGCTAAGCTTGGAGCTTTCTGACATTAAGTATTGCCTGTTCTTGAAGGACGATTCCATCACGGTTCGTCACTACGACGGAGAGAGCGACTACAGCAGCACCATCGAAGATACATTCAGCAAATTCCGGCGGCCAGCAGCCAACGAGTACCGGGTCAAGGTCCCGCTTCGCGACGGCATGAATCATATTCAGGCCGAAGTGCTGGACGGCGTGGCCGTACTCTATCCAGAGGTGTTCCGCGCCCTCGATGCCTTTCGCGCGGATCATGCGGATTATCTCGAGGAAACCATCGCTCGCTTTGAGCGCGAGATCCAGTTCTACGTCTCCTACCTCGCCTACGTCGATAAATTTCGTCCGGCGGGACTGAGCTTCTGCCTGCCGGAGCTCTCCAGGACCTCCAAAGAAATACGGGACAACGATGCTTTCGATATCGCCTTGGCCGACAAGCTGATTCGGGAGAACGCTCCCGTAGTCTGCAACAGTTTCTTTCTGCGCGGCCCCGAGCGCGTCTTTGTCGTTTCCGGTCCCAACCAGGGAGGGAAAACCACCTTTGCCCGTACTTTCGGTCAATTGCATTATCTGGCCAGCCTGGGCTGCCCCGTCCCGGGCAAACAGGCTCGGCTGTTTCTCTACGATCGCCTCTTCGCGCATTTTGAGCGGGAAGAAGACATTACCAATCTCCGCGGCAAGCTGCACGACGACCTCGTGCGGATTCGTCGCATCATGGACCAAGCGACCCCGGACAGTATCGTCATCCTGAACGAGATCTTTTCCTCGACGACCCTTCAGGATGCGGTGTATCTCAGCAAGAAAGTCATGGCCAAAATTGACACTCTGGACCTGCTCGGAGTCTGGGTGACGTTTCTTGACGAACTGGCATCGTTCAATGACAAGACGGTAAGCGTTGTCAGTACCGTCGATCCACGAAACCCCGCGACCCGTACGTACAAATTGGAGCGACGGCCGGCGAACGGCCTGGCCTATGCGCATGCCATCGCCGAGAAGTACCGGGTCACCTACAGCTGGCTGAAGGAGCGGATCGGGATATGAAAGTGTTGTTGATGCATCGGGACAGGGGCTTCGCGCTGTACGAGCCTGCATCGACCAATCGATTTGGCCGTCGACAGGAGCCGGACCAGGAAGCTCTGCTGCGCGCCTTACTGTGGAACGGGCCGGCTTTGACAGAGGACCTGGAATTGAACACCCTGTGGCACGCCCTCGCCGGCGGCGACGAGTTTGTGTTTAGCGTGGCCCAGCAGGCGATTCTCTCCGGCCTGCAAAATGACGTGAACACCATCCTCTACCGGCAGGCGGTCTTGAAAGACTGCTTGAAAAACCCTGCCCTGGTCAGCGAACTCTACCAGCTCGTGACCACCGCGATGGAAGAAACCAGGAAACGCTGGTGGGGTCTGTCCAGCGATTACCCCAGCTCGATGCTGTACGGCTCCGTCGAATTGATGGAGGCATTTCTGGACGTTCTGCGAAAGCTGCGCAGCGTCGCCGAAGAAAATGCCAGCGGTTTCGACTCGGAAGCTTTCACCTCACTTTTTGCCATGCTCAGAAAAGAATTGCACGAGGATTACCTGGCGAC
>JASHRB010000276.1 GCA_030037575.1 Candidatus Sulfotelmatobacter sp.
GAGCCGCTCTTTGAAGTTCTACTGTTTCCCTGGGCAGCGACCGATCGCGCCGTGCGCGCGAACTGCCTGGCGGCCATTGCATTATCCGTTCTATTGCTTGCCAGGCTGCTTGTGACTTGAACCTTCGATCGCTTACTGATTCATCATCGCATCAATCAACTGATAGAGTTGGCTCGGCTCTTTCATCTCCACATAAGGCCGGCTGGGGTTCCGGCTGCCGACGATGTATACGGTTGGAGTGTGATCGAGCTTGATAGCCTTGCCGATATCGCGATCGGCGTTCACCTCGGCCGCAAACTTGCCCTGCGGATCAACCACAAAGGGAAAGTCAAGCTTGTGTTGAGCAGCAAATCGCTCGGCATAGCCGCGTAAATTCTGGGGAACGATCTCGAATTGGTTGGCAAAAATATAATCGCGGAACTCGTCGCCCAGCGGTTTCGAGATGGAATCGAAATAGCGCGCCATGACGGCCGCATCGTAGGACCAGTTGTGCATGGGCAGCGGAAAATCGTGACGCACTAAAGGAATTCTATAGGTCTTCGAGGCCTGCTCAAGGATTGGCGAGACGCGCCGGCATTGCGGGCACTGGAGATCCTCGAACACCACAATGGCCACGGACGAGCCTTTGGGCGGGCGCAGAACCGGATTGACTGCCTCATCGGCTGCGTAGCTTGAAGAGGCGGCCAGTGACCATGCCGCCAGCAACCACACACCAAAGCGACCGCGAAGTGAACTTTTCATGATGGACTTCACTTAATGGTAAACGAAGCGCTTGCGTCTGTCAGGTGAGATGAGCATGCGCCTGCACGGAGGTGCATCGGGCATAAACTTTCGCCGCGGAAGAGCCCCGGGCAACGCGCTATAGTGGAAATGAAAGCTGAGCTGTTTCTTCGGATGGGTTTTGCGGAATTGACCCCCCAAAAGCCGAGTCTCGGAAAAACCAGCAAGACGCCTCCTCGGCCGGTTTGTCGTGCTCTCGTTTGTGTGCTTTCTGCCCTTTGCTCTTTTGGTTTCTCGGCTTGTGGCCGCAGCGGACATCGTGTTCTCGAAGTGAATTACGTCTCCGCAGCGCAGGCTACGCTGCGCGATCAGGTGGCCACCATTTACAACCGGGTGGGCACGGTAAAAAATGGAGAGCGCGTCGACGTACTGGACCATGAAAAGCGCTTCGCGCGGGTACGCACCAGCGGAGGGCTTGAAGGATGGATAGAAGACCGCTACCTGGTCAATCAGCAAATCTACGATCAGGTGCAAAAGCTGGCGCAAGCAAATCGGAATGATCCCGTGCAGGCTCCCGGCATCCTGCGCAACGATACCAATCTGCACGTCACGCCCGGCCGAGAGACCGAGCATCTCTATCAACTTTCGGCGGGCGCGAAGGTCTCCTTGCTGGAGCGGGCCACGGCGGAAAGGCAAACCGCCACAGTTTCGGTTGAAACGCGGCCGGGAGGCAAGACCCCGGCGCCGGTTCTCGAAGACTGGTGGCTGGCGCGTGACGCTCAGGATCAGGTGGGATGGGTGCTGGCGCGGATGGTCGACATCGATATCCCGTTGGACGTTGCGCAATACGCCGAGGGCCAGCGTTTCGTCGCGGTATTTGTGCTCGATCAGGTTCGCGATGAAAGCAAAGAAGGAGCCGACAAGCGTGTGCCGCAGTATCTGTGCGCGCTCACGGAACCGCACGAGGGATTGCCTTTCGACTTCGACCAGATCCGAGTCTTCACCTGGAATGTGAGAAAGCACCGCTACGAGACCGCCTATCATGAGCACGGATTAAACGGCGAGCTTCCCATCACGCTGACGACGGAGAATTTCGAAAAAGAAGGAAGGCTGCCAGTTTTTGTTGTTCGCGTGCGGGGAAACGACGGCAACCTGGTAGAGCGAAAATACAAGCTCAACACGCCGATTGTGCGGAGGGTGCTGGAGCCGGGCGAAGCAAATTCAGCGGCGCCGCGGCGACGAAGGAGATAGCCCGAATATGCCCTCGCCGGTCTTCGATAGCGAAGCCAGCTAGTCCTTAACCATAATCGAAGCCGCCCCGACAATTTGCCGGCTCTTTTTCTGCCGCACAAAAACGATGACGTGAAGGTTTGCGACCGTCCAGTGGCCATTGAACTTCACGAATTCCTCTCCCCCGAAAGAGTCGCCGCCGCTGGCTTGCGCATTTCCGATCTTGTGCAAATAGCGCAATGTAGCCGTGTGGTTGAGTTGGTGCCCGGCGTTTTCGCCGCGGTTCACAGCCGAGTGCAAACCATCTTCGGTCACTGCCAGCCAGACTTCCGCTTCATCATGGGCCACGTCTCCCGTCAGTTTCCCAACAGAAATATTGAAGCGGGCGCCTTTCGCCTCGCGGCTTTGCTGAAGAATGGTGATGGGTGTTTTCGCCAGGTGAGCCGCATCTTCAATGGCAATGACTGCATCGTTCGGACTGTCGCCCACGAACTGCGACTGTCCATCCACCACGAGTTCGGGCGTGTAGGGATCTTTCGGGATGAGGCTGGTATAGACCTGCTGGCGTTCGGTCCACGACGGCGATGAAAAAGGATCCAGCCATCCATCGCGGTTCCAATAATCCACGTGCTCTTCCAGGGGAATGATCTGCGCCGAAGCCACCGGCTGTTCGGACTCCAGGCGCTGCAACAGCAAATCCGCCGGCGGGCACGAGGAACATCCTTCGGAGGTAAACAATTCAACCACGACGGGTCGGCGGGCCCAGTCCGAAGACGAACTCTGCGCAAGGGCCCGATTTGAAGTCCCGGCGCAAAGCAACCACAGGACCCAAGAACCGGCCGCAATGCCGGAGGGCAACTTCATTGGCGAATGGAACGAAAGCATCACAGGAAGTTTTGGAGTCCGGGAATTGTTGCAAATGCTGCGCGGCGAACTCCGGCCAGTAGTTTAGCAGTAAAAGTCCGCGATGCTCGAGACCACCCAGCGCTGTTCTTCATCCTTCAGTTCGGGGAACATGGGCAGAGCGAGGACTTCTTTGGCTGCGCGTTCGGCTTCGGGAAAGTCTCCTTCACGGTATCCGAGGTAAACGAAACAGGGCTGCAAGTGCAGGGGAATGGGATAGTAAACTTCCGTTTCGATCTTTCGCGCCGCCAGGAACTCGCGCAGTTCGTCGCGACGATAGGCGCGAACCACGTACTGATGAAAGACATGAAACGCCTGAGGCACGCTGCGGGGAATCTGAATGGGGCCTGAGCCGCCGTCTTCCTGCCGAGAGGTCAGCCCGGCGTCTGCGAACAGTTGATGGTAGAACGCCGCGCGCCGTCGTCTCGCGGCGTTCCATTGGGCAAGGTATTTCAACTTGACGCAAACCACAGCCGCTTGCATGGCGTCCAGGCGGCAGTTCCCGCCAAACTCTTCGTGGAGATATCGGCCGGGGCTGCCGTGATTGCGAAGACGTCGCATATGCGCGGCCATTTCCGGGTCATTTGTCGTGACGATTCCGGCTTCACCGTAGGCGCTGAGATTCTTGCTGGGATAAAAGCTGAACGCGGCTGCCATGCCCATCGATCCGGCGCGGCGCTCTTCGTTTTTATTTCCCCAGCGTGCGCCAATGGCCTGGGCTGCATCCTCGACCAGCCTGAGCCGAAATTCATCGGCTAGTTTCCGCAACGAGCCCATATCTGCGCATTGCCCGTAGAGATGGACCGGGAGCAGCGCAAGGAGCTTGTCGCGCTTCGCCGAGCGCAGGAAAGATTCGACGCGCGCCGGGTCGAGATTGAATGTGCGCGGGTCGATATCGGCAAATACCGGACGAGCTCCAGCGCGCACGATGGCGCTGGCTGAAGCAAAGAAGCTGAAAGGTGTCGTGAGAACCTGATCGCCGGGTCCTACGGCGGCCGCCGTGAGAGCGAGCCATAGTGCATCCGTGCCGGAAGCGCAGCCCACTGCTTCATCGGCCCCGCAAAAGCCCGCGAGCACGCGCTCGAGTGCTTCGACTTCAGCCCCGAGGATGTAGTGCTGCGAAGCGCAAACGCGCGTGACGGCATCGAGCACTTCCAGGCGGACTTGATGGTATTGTCGGCGCAGATCGAGCAGCGGGACAGACGGCGGGGACTTGCGCCCCGGTTCGCTCGCGACTACTCCACAGGATCGAGTTTTCACCGACATCGCCGCCAAACCCGATTGTAACAAGACCCTTCGCCGACAGGATGAGCCAAATACAAGTTCTGCTGCGGCGGACAAACATTACTGATTTCCATAGATCGCTTCCAGAAATAGAGTGCTCATGGCCGGGGATAAGGAAACACCACCTAAACAACTGCCTGAAAACACGATATTTACATGCGAAAGGTTTTGGAATGTCACCTGCACAGTGAGAACGCGATCCGTAGGGTTTCTGTCGAGCCTGGTTCCGTGCAAGCCTTGCACTGTCTACGGCTCAGAATAAGGTTCGATTCTGGAGGGTCTGTATGAAGCAGCGCGCGATGCGTTTTGCGGTTCTGGCCGTGAGCTTGGGGCTGGTCTGTTCATTTGCCCTCGTTTCTCCTGCACATGCTGACAATCTCTATGCAAGTATCCGAGGAACCGTGGTTGACCCTTCCGGCGCCGTCATACCCGACGCCATGCTGACCGCAACGGATCTCTCTACCGGCCTCCGTTACACCACCACCTCAAGCAAGGATGGTTTGTTCTCGTTCCTCCAGTTGCCGATTGGCGACTACTCCGTCAGAGCCGAAAAAACTGGTTTTAAGTCGTTCAGCGCCGGGCACATTCACCTGGATCTTGACCAGGTCTTCAGCCTGAAGGTGGCGATGGAATTGGGCGCGACCACAGAGACAATTACTGTTGAAGCCAATCCTGCCCAGGTTGAAACCACCAACATGCAGCTAGGCAATACAGTTTCGAGCAGCACCATCGTTGACACGCCGTTGAATGGCCGCAACTGGACCGAGCTGCAGCAGCTTGAACCAGGCGTGGTTGGTTCCTCGGATCGATTTAGCAACGGTGCGGCGGGCGGCGCCTACTCCACAAATGGCGCGGAGACCCAGCAGAACTCGTTCCTGATTAACGGCACCGATACTAACGACATTGCACTAAACGTGCCTTTGATCATCCCCA
>JASHRB010000277.1 GCA_030037575.1 Candidatus Sulfotelmatobacter sp.
GGATCAGCAACCCGGTCGCGATCAGCATGATCACCGTCGGATCGAACGAGCGGATGCCCTGCACCATGACTCGCCAGTGGTAATGTCCCTTGATCCACTCGGGCCCCAGGGGAACGAACTCCGGCCGCATCAACCCGCGTGCAATTGCCGCCACGAACAACAGAGTGCTGACGATCATGCCCCCCAGCAGCACCTTGTAGACATCGGCATAAACATTCAGCTCATCCGTGGGGCCCGGCCGGGAGGCAGTGGGGTTTGGTTTTCTCTCTTCCGTCATTCGCCTCAAGATCCCAAACTAGGCAAGTGAAAATGAAACCCGGTGTCGAGCCCCCTGGCCAGCATCTGGTACGCCAAGTACAACATCAAGATTGCGAATAGCAGTTTCAGCCAGGCGCTTTCCAGCCGGTTCATGATCATGGTTCCCGCGGTCGCTCCCGCGGTCGTGCCAACCGCTACCGGACCCACCACCGTGAAGTGGATCAGGCCGGCCAGAAAAAACAAAATCGAACTCACCGCCGCGGTCACGCCGATCATCAACTTGCTGGTTCCAACTGCAGCTTTCATGGGCACGTTCATATAGCGGTTCATCGCCGAAACCTTCAGCACCCCGCCGCCGACGCCCAACAGCCCGGAAGCCAACCCGGCCAGGCAGGCGACGCTGCCTCCGATCGGCACGCCGTTTATCACATATTCGACATCCCGCCCGGCCGCCTCGTCGTAGTACTCGCCGCGCAGCTTCAGCCAGCGAGCAAATCGATCGGCGCGCGCCTGCGCAAACTCCCCCGAGGCAATGCGCCGGTCGTCAAGGTTGCGAGTCGAAAAGGCCGCGTAGGCCATGTAACCGAGCATGGCCGCAAAGATGAGCTGGATCGTCCAGTCGTGCAGATAGAGCGCCAGCACGCTGCCCGAGAGCGCGCCGACGGTCGTGAAGATTTCCAGAAACATGGCCAGGCGCAGATTTGTAATTCGCTGGTCCAGGTAGGAAGAACCGCCGGCGTTGGAGGTCGCGATCACCGACACCACGCTTACGGCGACCGCTATTTTCATGGGCAGATGAAACAGAAGCACCATGGCGGGCACAAGAAAGATTCCGCCTCCCACGCCCAGAAGCGCGCCCAAAAGCCCGGCCACGCACGCCGTAGCAAAGAGCAGAAAAACAAAATGATAGGAATATTGCATTGGCCCGCTACAAACAAAACTGAAGCGCTTAGCGGTGAAGGCCTCAGGAAAGATTCATCATGGCAAATCGGCATGATGCCCGTCAAAACTCCGGCATTGGCCGGACGGTCAGGTTTGAGTTGTCCGTAAGGTCCTGCTTTGAAGTAACGACAAAGGCACCTGTTACCGGATTCAGAATGCACTCCTGTAATCTCGTGCATCCAAAAATCCGGCGTTAACATATTCTCATGCGGGTAACCCTTCCCCTACTTCGCATACAACCTAGTCGTGCGCCGATTCTTCGCTATGGCGTCGCGGTGCTCAGCACCACGCTTGCCCTGGTGCCCGCATTGCTTCTCCCCAATATCGCAGAAAGCCGCTTGGCTGTGTTCGCCGTGGCGGTGATGGTCAGCGCTTGGTACGGCGGATGGAAGCCCGGGCTGGTGGCGACGGCCTTCGCGCTCACGGTCAGTGCCTACTTCTCATTTACCAGCGAACAAACGCCGGCGCAGTTTCGATCGACCATGATTCGGCTGTCGCTGTTTGTTCTCTTGGCCATCCTGATTTGCTGGTTGAACGCCGCCCTGCGGTCGGCGCAGGAGAGATTGGCCCGATCAGAAATGAATTTCCGCTCGCTGGTAACCAATGCTCCCTATGGAGTCTGCCGCTGCGATGCAAGCGGCCAACTGCTCGATGCCAATCCGGCGATGCTCTCGCTGCTGGGATACTCCTCGGGACAGGAGCTTGTGGGATCGCATCTGGGAGCGCTTTACGAAAATGCCCAGCACTGGTTCGAATTGGCGGACCGCCTGCGCAGTTGCGTGCCCTTCAATGGCCTTCTGGTCGAGTGGAAAAGGAAAGACGGCAGCCCGATGTTGGCGCGGATTTCAGGCCGCACGGTGATCAACGGAAGCCAGGCCAAGACTTTTGAGCTTTTTGCCGAAGACGTAACCGAGCGCCGCGCTTTGGAGCGGCAACTTCAGCAATCGCAGAAAATGGAGGCGGTGGGCAGGCTGGCCGGCGGAATCGCGCACGACTTCAACAATCTTCTCATGGTGATCTCAGGCTACGCCGAGTTCATGCTCGATCGCTTGGGGCCTGAACCGGCGTTGCGCGCTCCTGCGCAGGAGATTGCCAGCGCCGCCGGCCGCGCATCTTCGCTCACCCGGCAGCTTCTCGCCTTCAGCCGCAAGCAAATGCTTGCGCCCAAGATTCTCGATCTCAACGCGGTCGTGACCGAAAACCTGAAAATGCTCACCCGCATGATCGGCGAAGACATCGACCTCGTGATGGTCGCGGGCAGCGGCTTGGGGGCGGTTCGTGCCGACTCCGGGCAAGTTGAGCAGGTCATCATGAATCTTGCGGTGAACGCGCGTGATGCCATGCCCTCGGGAGGGAAGCTGACGATCGAAACCTCCAACGTGACCCTCGACGAGGAACACGCTCGTTTCCACGCACCGCTGCAACCGGGAAATTACGTGATGCTATCCATCAGCGATACCGGCGCCGGCATGGATTCGGAAACGCAATCGCACATCTTTGAGCCCTTCTTTACGACCAAAGGCCCGAAGGGAACCGGACTTGGACTTTCGACGGTTTATGGCATCGTGAAGCAGAGCGGCGGATACATCTGGGTCTACAGCGAGCCGGGCAAGGGCACGACCTTCAAGATTTATTTCCCCCGAGTCGCCGAAATCGTCGAAAGTCCCGTGCAGGTCGCCGCCGCTGTCGAGCCGGTGGCCGCTGAACCCGGAACAGAAACCATCCTGCTGGTCGAAGATGAGGCCAACCTGCGTTATCTGGCTCGCCAATTTCTGGAAAAGCAGGGTTATCGGGTGATTGAGGCTGCCGACGGCGCGGTGGCGATGCAAATCGCAGTCGCGCATGAAGGCGTGATTCACCTGTTGCTCACCGACGTCATCATGCCCGGCATGAACGGTCGGGAGTTGGCGCAAAGAATTTCCGAGATTCGCCCGAATACGAAAGTGCTTTACATGTCCGGCTACACGGAGAACGTGATCGGGCACGATGGCACGCTGGAGGCGGGTGTTCGCCTGCTCCAGAAACCCTTTACTCTGCGCGATTTGAAAATCCGGGTTCGCGAGGTACTCGACGCCACTCCGTCTGTCGAGGAGGTAGCCATGCCAGTTCGAACCGCTCATGTTGCCGCGGCGCAGCAATTGCCGCTCTCGCGGGCGCAACGTTTTCAATTACAGCTGCCCTTGAAATACCGCCGTCTCGGGGAAGAGAAGTGGCACGACGGGCAAACGCGGAACATCAGCCGCTCCGGCCTGCTGTTTCAAGCCGAAGACGCTTTACAGCCGAATGTCGTGCTGGAGATCAATCTCGTGCTTCCCTCCGAGATTGCCGGACTTTCGCCGACCGAAGTCGTTTGCCGCGGCGAGGTTGTCCGCACAGTGACGACCAAGGGAGAGAAAGTCGCGCCGGCGCTGGCCGCGAAGATTCTGCAATATCGCTTTCAGCACGGGCCGCATTTGGCCAGCGCGTAGTTGCCCGCGGAAATCAGCCGCGGCCAGGGGCGGCGCTTTGTGCCGGCTGCAGGTCCTGCTGGCGCAATGCATCGATCTCTTCGGCCATGGCGTATTTCAGAGGGTCGATTCCTGTGCCGGTGACAGCCGATATCTGGTAGAGCCTCAGGTGGTGCTGTTTGCAGTAACGTTTCAGCGCGGCGACTTTGTCTTTATTGGCCACATCGATCTTCGAGGCCGCCAGAATCATCGGTTTTTCTTCGAGTCCGGCGCCGAAACTGGCGAGTTCTCCGAGAATTACTTCCACATCCTTCACCGCGTCCGGCCGGCCGCTCGAATCCGATACGTCGACCAGATGAACCAGCAGACGCGTCCGCTCAATGTGCCGCAGGAATTGTGCGCCCAATCCCGAGCCGGTGTGAGCGCCTTCGATCAATCCGGGAATGTCGGCGACCACAAAACTGATTTCGTTCTTTGCATCGCCGACCGCCACCACCCCGAGGTTCGGCGCAAGCGTGGTGAAAGGATAATCGGCGATTTTTGGCCGCGCCGCCGAGATGCACGCGATGAGCGTCGACTTACCCACGTTCGGATATCCAACCAGACCGACATCGGCGAGCAGTTTCAGTTCGAGCCGATAGCTGTGTTCTTCGCCGGGGCGGCCCGGTTCGCACTGGCGCGGAGCCTGGTGAACTGAGGTTGCGAAGCGGGCGTTGCCGCGTCCACCGCGTCCGCCACGCGCAATCACGGCCTGCTGATCGGGGGAGGAAAAATCAAAAACCTTCTCGCCGCTCTCGTCATCGTAGACGATCGTGCCGACGGGAACTTTTAAAACGACGTCAGCGCCTTCGCGGCCGGTTTTGTTCGAGCCCTCGCCGTGGCGTCCCCGCTCGGCCTTGTATTCGGGATTGAAGCGGAAATGAACCAGCGTGTTGTGCCGCTCGCTGGATTCCATGATGACGTCACCGCCCTTGCCGCCATCGCCTCCGGAAGGCCCGCCCCGCGGAACGAATTTTTCGCGGCGAAAGGCCATGCAGCCGTTGCCCCCGTCGCCAGCCCTCACGTGAATTTTTGCTTCATCAACGAACATTCCGTTTGCCTCGACTCTTCCTCCTTGTTCCAGTATATCGATGCCCAGGTTGGTTAACTTCGAACCGGATGGTCGACGCGCCGAGGAACTCGCCTGAAACTTCCGGCTCACGTCCTGGGCGACAGCTGCCGATAGAGTGAATAGACCCGACCGGGAATGGCAAGAGCGCATATCCGGGCAAGCATATGTTTTTGCCCCGGTCGACGGAGTGACCGGCCATCCTGCGGAGACCACCACCGAAGTCTTCTCCACGACGGGGGAGGGAGGTCGCTTTCCCGGGAAATGGCAGGCGTTATGAAATCAGCGGAATCAGCGGCGTGGCCGGTGTCGCCAGTGTGCTCAGCGCGAGCTTGAGTCGGCGTTGCAGTCTGCCATCGACTACGCGGATGGCTTCGCACATGCTCGCCCTTTCCAGCCAGCCAAGCGGCCGCGCAGAAAGCCGACGCGGTCGGAAAAACCCGCACATGGTGGCAGGCCGCTGCAAAGCCCAGACGGGTTTCGGCGGCAAATGCGTGTGGTCGGTGCCAACCGTGGTTTCGGGAACGAACTGCAGAATTTGTTCGCAGCGGGAAGACCT
>JASHRB010000278.1 GCA_030037575.1 Candidatus Sulfotelmatobacter sp.
AGCAGGTGGGGCAGGTTGCGGCGGAGATGAGAGCCTTGCGCCCCCCCGATCCCTATAAGAACAAGGGCGTGCGTTATGTGGGCGAGAGATTGAAGAAGAAAGTTGGAAAGACGGGAGCAAAGTGACGCCGCCTGGCGGGCGTGAGCCCAGCGGGAGCCCGCCGGCGTCATCCTGAGCGAAGCCAAGGATCTCAAGTATGCTTACGAAGATTTCCAAGAACCAGAAGCGCGGACATATCCACCAGCGCATCCGCAAGAAGCTGCGGGGCACGGCGGAGCGTCCGCGGCTGAATATATACCGTTCGCTGAATCATATTTATGTGCAGGTCATCGACGACCTGCACGGGGTCACGCTCGTCTCGGCGAGCACGGTCGAAGGCAAGAAGGCCGGCGCGGGCCAACCAACCGGCGGAAACGTCGCGGCGGCGAAGTCCGTGGGAAAGACCATCGCCCAGCGCGCCCGGGAAAAGGGAGTGAAGAAAGTCGTGTTCGATCGTGGCGGCTACATTTATCACGGCCGCGTGAAAGCGCTGGCGGACGCCGCGCGCGAAGCCGGACTGGAGTTCTAACTATGCCCACAGTCAGCAAAAAACTCGACGCTAATTCGTTTCAGCTGAAGGATCAGGTGGTGGCCATCAACCGTGTCACCAAGGTCGTGAAGGGCGGCAAAAACCTTTCCTTTGCCGCCTTGGTGGTGGTGGGCGATCCGGCGGCGGCGGTGGTCGGACACGGAGCGGGCAAGGCCAAAGAGGTTCCCCAGGCCATCCGCAAGGCGATCGAATCAGCGAAAAAAAATCTGATTAAAGTCAACCTGACGCAGACTTCCATCCCGCACCTCATTCTCGGCCGCTATGGTTCCGGCAAAGTTCTGCTCAAACCCGCGCCCGAAGGCACGGGAGTGATCGCCGGCGGGGCGGTGCGCGCCGTCATGACTTCGGTCGGAATTCAGAATGTGCTCACCAAATCCATCGGCACCACGAATCCGCACAACGTCATCAAAGCGACCTTCGATGCGCTGAGGAATTTGAAGAACAAACAGAGCGTGGCGGCGATGCGGGGCAAAGCGGAGCAGGAGTTGTGATGAGGGCGAAGAAAACAAATTCCGGCGGCAAGCTGCAGCTGAAGTGGGTGCGCTCCTCCATCTGCGCGCCGACCAAACAAAAGCTGGTGGTCAGAGGTTTGGGATTTACCCGGCTCAATCAGGTGATCGAGCGCCCGGATACGCCGGCGATTCGCGGCATGGTGGCCAAGGTGCCGCACCTGGTGGAGATCGTGGAGTAGGGATCAGGTCTTTGGCGCTAGGTCTTGGGTCCGCAGGACTTAAGACCTAGAAGCTTAAGACCGGCGGAGAAATCATGAATTTGTCGAACATACACGCACCCAAGAACGCGTCGGAAAAGCGCAAGCGCGTGGGCCGCGGCATGGGCTCCGGCATGGGCAAGACCTCCACCCGCGGCCACAAGGGCCAGCGTTCGCGCAGCGGTTCGCGCATGATTCGCGGTTTTGAGGGCGGCCAGATGCCCCTGCACCGGCGCATGCCCAAGCGCGGTTTCACCAACATTTTCCGCAAGGAATTTAATATCGTGAGCCTGGAGCGGCTTGCGGCCCTGGGCGCCGAGCTGCTGGCCGCGCCCATTACTCCTGAGGTGCTGCGCCGTGCGGGCGTGATCAAGACCAAGCGGCAAGTGAAGATTTTGGGCGACGGCGAACTGACATCGGCGGTCACCATTCATGCCCACAAGTTCTCCAAGTCGGCGCAGGAGAAAATCACCCAGGCGGGCGGCAAATTCGAGGTTTTGCGGTAATGGTGGAAAAGTTCCTTAACATCTTTCGCATTCCCGACCTTCGCAAACGGGTTCTGTTTACCATGGCCATGCTGGCCATTTACCGGCTGGGCGGCCATCTGCCCACGCCCGGCGTGAACTTCCTCAAACTGGAGCAGGCCTTCAGCCAGAATGCCGGTTCGCTGCTCGGCTTCGTGGATTTGTTTTCCGGCGGCAATCTGCGGCGCATGACCGTTTTTGCCCTGGGCATCATGCCCTACATCACGGCATCGATCATTCTGCAGCTTTTGACCGTGGTGTATGAACCGCTCGCCAAACTGCAAAAAGAGGGCGAGCTGGGACGCAAGAAGATCACCGAGTGGACCCGCTATATCACCATCATGCTCAGCGCCATCCAGTCGTTCGGCATCGCCATCGGCCTGGAGAAAGCGGGCGACTTCGTGCTGAACCCCGGCCCGGGATTCGTGCTCATGACCATGCTGACGCTCACCGCCGGCAGCACTTTTGTCATGTGGCTGGGCGAGCAGATCACCGACCGCGGCATCGGAAACGGCATGTCGCTGCTGATTTTCGCCGGCATTGTGGTGGGCCTGCCTCGCGGAGTGGAGGATTTGTGGCAGAAGGCGGCGAACGCCACCTGGGGACCGGTCACGCCCGTGCTCATGATCGGCCTGGTCATATTCATGATTGCGGTGGTCGGCTTCATTGTTTATGTCGAGCGCTGCGAGCGCCGCATGCCGGTGCAATACGCCAAGCGCGTCGTGGGCCGCAAGGTCATGGGCGGGCAATCGACCCACCTGCCGCTGCGCGTCAATGCCGGGGGGGTAATGCCGGTCATTTTCGCCTCTTCGATCCTGACCTTGCCGCAGACCATCGGCTACGGCGTCAAGAACAGCCGCTATTTCAGCGATCTGTTCCGCATGCTGGGCTGGGGCGAGCCCCTCTATACCCTGCTGTATGCCCTCGGCATTATTTTCTTCGCCTACTTCTATGTATCGATCGTGTTCAATCCCAGCGAAGTCGCCGACAACATGCGCAAGTACGGAGGATTCATTCCCGGCATTCGCCCGGGCAAGCGCACCGCCGACTACATCAATGACGTTATGACCCGCATTACGCTGGTGGGGGCGCTCTACCTGATCGTGATTTCGTTCATTCCCGAGTGGATGATCGCCGGCATTCACCTCAACCACCTGCCGGTGTGGCTGGGGGGAGGCCTGTTTGAACGGCTTCCGGTGTGGGTGACCAACGGGCTGGGGGTCAATTTTTATTTCGGGGGGACGTCGCTGCTGATCGTGGTGGGGGTGGCGATGGACACCGTGACCCAGATCGAGGCGCAGTTGATCATGCGCCACTACGACGGCTTCACGGCCCGCAGCGGGCGCATACGCGGCCGCAGGAACTGGTCTTAAGAGATGGCCTGATTGGGGACGGGGATAAGGGAACCAGAGGAGAAGCCGCGGGTTTCTCGATTGTGAAATTGCGCTGGGTCAGCAAAGCGCGTTCTCCATTTCCCGATTACCCAATCGCCCGATTTGCCGAATGGCAGTGGGGTTCGACTGAGGTTGTAGATCCGGGGTCGGGAGGCTTTTGCCAACTCGATGGCGCAGGGAACCTCACGCGAAATAGGTCCTGTGGTATTGCTTGGTCCGCCGGGCGCCGGCAAAGGCACGCAGTCCAAGCGGATCATGGAAAAATATCTCGTACCGCAGGTTTCCACGGGAGATCTTCTGCGGTACAACGTGGCCCAGGGAACGGAACTCGGGATGGCCGCCAAGGCGGTCATGGCTCGAGGCGAGTTGGTTTCCGACGATCTGGTCTGCGAAATGGTCCGGCAACGGTTAAGCCAGCCGGATTGCGGTCGCGGATATATCCTTGACGGTTTTCCGCGCACCGCAGCTCAGGCCGGTTGGCTGGACGCGCTGCTGGACGACAAGCTCTTTGATAACTCACGGCCTACGCGGGCCTGGCCGATTGTGATCCGGCTGGATGTGGATTATAATCAGTTGTTGCTCCGCATTACTGGACGGCGTTCTTGTCCCACCTGTGGGCGGATCTACAACGTCCACTTTCAGCTGCCGAGCCTGGATGAAGTTTGCGATGTCGACGGGCAGAAGCTGATCACCCGCAACGACGACCGGCTGGAAGTGATCCAGCCGCGCCTGAAGGCTTACCAGGAACAGACTGCGCCGGTGGCGGATTATTATCAGCGCACCGGGCGGCTGATTGCGGTGAACGGCGATCAGCCGGTGGATGAAGTCACGAAACAGATCTTCAAAATTCTCGAGGATCGCCAATCCTGAGAAATCTGGTTTCCTGCCCAGCGGCCGGCGGATTCAGGTTCCGGGCCAAGTGGGGCAGCTGGCAATTTGAGAATGGCCATTGTTTGTAAATCGGCGGCTGAGATCGAACGCATGCGGCACAGCGGCCGCATGGTTCGCCAGGTTCTCGATCATGTGCGCTCGACGGTTGCTCCCGGGGTTACCACCATGGACCTGGAACGCGCCGCCGAGAAGAAGATTGCGGAGCTCGGCGCGAAGCCGGCGTTCAAGGGATATTGTGATTATCCCTGCGTGCTGTGTACGTCGGTCAATGAAGAAATTGTGCACGGCATTCCTTCGGAGAAGCGAATGCTCAAAAAAGGCGATATCGTTTCGATCGATTGCGGGGTGGTGCTTGACGGTTACTATGGCGACGCGGCCATTACCGTGCCGGTCGGCGGCGAAGTAAAGCCGGAGTTGCAAAAACTGTTGAGCGTGACCGAGGAATCGCTTTATAAGGGCATCGAGCAGGCGCGTTTGGGGAACTCCGTCGGCGACGTCGGTGCGGCCGTGCAGGAGCATGTGGAGGCTGCCGGGTTCAGCGTGGTGCGCGATTTTGTTGGACACGGCATCGGCACCCAGTTGCATGAAGAACCGCAGATTCCCAACTTCGGTTCCCGCGGACATGGCGCGAAGCTGCGCGAAGGCATGGTGCTGGCCATCGAGCCGATGGTGAATTACGGCAAGCCGGAGGCCAAAGTGCTGGGGGACAAGTGGACGGCAGTGACGGTGGACGGCAGCTACAGCGCCCATTTCGAGCACTGCGTGGCCGTGACGAAAAATGGGCCGATGATTTTGACCGAGTAGAGCTTCGAGCGGCGAGCTTCGAGCCGCGAGGGGGCATGGCGGTGAGACCGGCGAGCTTATGGCGAGCGTTATTCGCCGCCCCGGGGCGCGGCTTAGAGCTGATCCGAAGGAGCGAATGAGTAAAGAA
>JASHRB010000279.1 GCA_030037575.1 Candidatus Sulfotelmatobacter sp.
GTGTCCCCGTGTCCCCGTGTCCCCGTCTCCCCGTCTCCCCGTCTGCCACTGATCCCTGCCTCTACACTGGCACGGTCACGCTCTCCACAATCTCTTTCAGCACCTGATCGGCCTGCTCCGATTTTTTTGCCGTCGAAGCATAGCCGCCGTTCATCACCACGCAATGTGCGAACACCGGCACGGCCAGCGATTTGAAATCCTGCGGAGTGCAGAATCCCCGTCCATCGAGAAACGCCATGGCTTGCGCCGCCCGATATTGCGCCTGCGCTCCGCGCGGCGAAACTCCCAGCGACAAACATTCCGATTCCCGCGTGCGCTTCACAATCTCGAGAGCATAACTCACCAGCGATTCATCCACGCGAATGCGCTTCACCGCTTCCTGCATTTCCAGCACGTCTGCGCCGTTCAGCACCGGACGCAGATCGTGCAACCGCTCCGCACCAGCCTGCGATCGCAAAATCTCCCGCTCCGCCGCCGCCTCCGGATATCCCATCCTCACGCGCATCAAAAACCGGTCCAGCTGCGACTCGGGCAAGGGATACGTCCCGTGATGCTCCCCCGGATTCTGCGTCGCGATCACCAGAAACGGCTGCGGCAATTCATAGGAATACGCGTCCATCGTGACTTGGCCTTCGTTCATGGCTTCGAGCAGCGCCGACTGCGTTTTGGGCGTGGTGCGATTGATCTCATCTGCCAGCAGCACATTCGTGAACACCGGCCCGCGCTTGAATTCGAACTCCTGCTCCAGGGCCGAATAGACCGAAATGCCGAGCACGTCCGAGGGCAGCATGTCGCTGGTAAACTGCACCCGCTGAAACGTGCAATCGACGGCCCGAGCCAAAGCCTGCCCCAGAGTGGTTTTGCCCACTCCCGGCACACCTTCAATCAGCAAGTGCCCGCGCGCCAACATACTTACCAGGGCAAGCCGCACGACATCGTCCTTGCCGCGAATCACGCTGCGCAGCGATTTTTCCAGCTCGGCCGCTTTGTGGGATATTGCGATGGCCGCTTCAGGAGACATTACTCGGATTCTACTATTCGGCCCCGGACAGGGGCGGTTACCAATGTCACTGTTGCAGCGGCATGCGATCAGCCATTCGCCGGGAAAAACCCAGCCATCAGGGGACCTTGCTCGCTCCGAACTGGCCGCTGGCCGCTCCGGGCTGGCGGTTCGTGCCAACTCGGAACGCGCTGACAAAGATATCTTGCACCGCGCACCAGTCCACAGCTCTACTGCATAAACTCCGCCGGCCGGCCTGTCAGCCGCTCAATCCGCTTGGCAATCGGAGGATGCGTCGAAAACAAACTGCCAAAATTTATTCCCAGCAGCGGCTGAATGATAAACAAGTGAGCCGTCGATGGAGTAGCCTGCATCGGCATGCGCCGCGAATAAGCGTCCAGCTTTTGCAGGGCGCTCGCCAGTGCATACGGATTCCCTGTGTACTGCGCTCCCGACGCGTCCGCCTGATATTCCCGCGACCGCGACACCGCCAGCTGAATCAGTGTCGCCGCAATCGGAGCCAGAATCAGCATGGCCAGCGCCGCAATTCCTCCGCCGGCACCGCGCTCCTCGCGATCGTTGCCGCCCCAGCCGCCAAAAATCATCGCCCAGCGTCCCATGCTCGCAAGCATGGTAATCGCCCCCGCAATCGTTGCCGCCACGGAACTGATAAGGATGTCTCGATTGCGCACGTGTCCCAGCTCGTGCGCCAGCACGCCTTCCATTTCCTCGTCGTTCAACAGGCCGAGAATTCCGTGGGTCACGGCCACCGACGCGTGCTGCGGATTACGTCCCGTGGCAAACGCATTCGGCGACTCGGTCGGAATCACGTAAATCTTCGGCATCGGAATTCCGATCTTCTGCGTCAGCCGCTCGACAATGTCGTAAGCCCGTGGCAGCTCCTCGCGCGTGACCGGCTGCGCGCGATACATCGCCAGCGCGATCTTGTCGGAGAAGAAATATGAGACGAAGTTCATCACCACGGCAATCGCCAAAGCGATCATCATGCCGTTCTCGCCGCCAAACGCGCGGCCTATCATCATCAGCAGCAGCGTCAACGCCGTCAGCAGAAACGCGGTCTTAAATGTGTTTCCCATAAGTTTGTCTTTCTAACACCAGGTCATCCCAGAGCGTCACCGGAAAGCGCTCATCCCGAGGTCGCCTGGTCGGCGGCCGAAGGACCTAAGCATTTGCGCGCAAACCCCAACCATTTGATGTTACGCGATTTCGGAAGATGCGGTTCGGGGATTCGCGTCGGGCGAGTACCAAGGCAGACGCAAGGAGGCCCGCGTGCCCCGTTGGAATCATAAACTTAGGAGGCAAACCATCCTTGCCGATCCGGGCGCACCCTTCCGCCGCGTCTTCTCTTTGGACAGGGATTTCTTCCGTCGGTTGATTATAAGTCTCGAAGTAACTTTTAGTTATTGATAGTCACCCACGCGCCCCCGCGAGTAGCAACGACGGGTTCTTCATGAACATGGCGTACTGAATCCGACAGGTCATGCGATTGGACACCGCCCAGAATTTGTGCATCATGGGAGTAACGCCGAGGAGAAATAAAACCATCAGCTGCTGATTACGCAGTTTGGATCGGGACCCTGGAGCCTTTCGTTTGAGCGGCAAATAGCCGCGGGAGTGAAAGCATCACCTTGCCCGCGCAGGAGCGCGACCAGAAAGCCGTCCCGGCGGCCGGCGCCGGGTTTCCTCACAATATTTCTCTCGAAAAAATCCTACGCGGCGGTCTGCGCGGGCGCGGCCGGCGGAAATGGTTCGTCGTGGCTGCCGCCGTAGATCGAGGGCACTTTCGATCCCATCGGCCGCAAATACGTGGCCAACGCGCCGCGGTGATGAACGCTGTGGTTGTTGAGAAAGCCCAAATACAACACCGCCGGCAGGTTGAACACGCCGACGAATTCGATGGGCGTCAGCAATTGCTCCGGCGTCATGGCGGCGATTCGGGCTGCTCCGCGCTTCATGTTCTCGTCATACCATACCACTACCTCTGCCGAAGTCTGCGGCGTGTGCTGTGGACTGTCCATGCTGAACTTCAGCTCGGCGATTCCATCGAGGAACTGGACGTCGGTGTTTGCGATATGCCATGCCAATTCCCGGGCGGTGCGGGCGTTCGGATCGGGCCGATAATGCGACGCTGCATCGGGCACGGCGGAGATGACTTTCTTGGTGATTTCCGCTTCCCGCATGATACCGTCGAGCATCATGGCGCAATAGCCTCGGGCAAACTCGGGCGACAAACTTTCCTGGGACATGTTTTCTCCTGCTGAGCGTTACGTTTTTCCGGCCTAAAGAAACCGGCAGGAGCGCATGCCGCGCCCCGGGGCAGATGAGGAAGAGAAATTATACCGCCACCGGCTGCTTGCTGCCCACCGGCACCGGCGTAAGCCAGCCGTGGCGATCGTCTTTTTCGCCACGCACAATGGCGTAGAACTCCTTCTGAATCGCTCGCGTGACCGGTCCCATGCCCCCTTTGCCGACTTTGATTTTATCGACGGTGCGGATCGCCGTGATTTCGGCCGCGGTGCCGGTAAAGAATGCCTCATCGGAAATGTAAAGAAGCTCGCGCGGGATCATCTGCTCGGCCAGCGGGATATCCAGGTCGCGGGCGATCTGCAGCACGGAATCGCGGGTGATCCCGGGCAAAACCGAATTTCCCAGAGGCGCCGTGATCAGCTTGCCGCGGTGCACGACGAAGACATTTTCGCCCGAACCTTCACTGACAAATCCAGTCACGTCAAGGGCAATGCCTTCGGCAAATCCGTTGACGATCGCTTCCATCTTGATCAACTGCGAGTTCATGTAGTTCGCGCCTGACTTGGCCATCGCCGGCAGCGTATTGGGCGCGATGCGCGTCCACGAGGAAACGCAGACATCGCAGCCTTCGCTCTCGCCGCCGAGATATTTTCCCCAGGGATAATTGACGATATAAACTTCGGTCGGCGAATTGAATGGGTTCACTCCCGCCTCGCCGTAGCCGCGCAGAATCACCGGGCGCACGTAGCACGGCCAAACCCCGTTGCTGGCCACGGTCTCGCACATGGCTTTGACGATTTCATCGCGTGTGTAATCGACCTCAATTCGGTATACCTTGGCTGAATCCAGCAGGCGCTGAATGTGCTCTTGGGCGCGGAAGATCGCCGGCCCGGAAGGCAGCGCGTAACAGCGAATTCCTTCGAACACCGAAGAGCCATAGTGGATGACGTGCGACATCACATGAATGGTCGCTTCATCCCAGGGAATGAGCTTGCCATTGTGCCAGATATTCTCCACCTTTTGGATCGCCATGCGGACTCCTTCGCGGCTTTGCCGAAGCGGCCTATTTGGATGCAGTCTTGCCCCCATCGAGGCTAAATTCTTCCTCAGGGACCAGGGGACGAGGCGCGAATCCAACCCGCGTTACAGAACATTATAGCCGACGGGTCGAAACCATCGACGACGTTATCTGGTAGCCGAGAAGGGGATCTTCGAGAATTTCTGCCTTCACCGCGGGCAGGGCATGCGGCCTGGCAGGCTGGACGACGCATGAACCCTTCGACCGTGCTCAGCAGCGGAAACCGTAACTGAGGCGCCGGGCTGGCCGCATGACATCGCCGAGCCGCCGGACATGATGGTTCTGCCGAGATAGGGAGAAGGCGAGCTGGACGGACCGGCAAAGGAACTGCTTCGTGTCCGCGGCGCCGGTCCTTATTTCTGACCACAACTAGTTATTCGGCGTCAGTGCGGCGCGGACTGTGGTGCCCGGTAGTTCGTCGCCGCGGAAGTATTTCGCTTCCTTCGATCCCTCTTTCAGGTTTTCGGCGCGCATTTCCGGCATGGCGGCGTAGGGCTTCGAGTAGTCGTTGGCCGCGTTCCAGAACAGAAATCCGATGCCGCCTTTCCCCCGAGCCGTCGCAACCTGAATCTTGATGTATTCGGGCGAATAGGTTTTCGTTCGCCAGTGGAAGGCTTGCAGCCAGGGGCGGATGGTCACACCGCTGCCTTTGGTGATCGTCTCGAAGCGTTCCATCGATTCGCCGATGAAGTGCTCGGGCGCGTCGCCGGGGTGCGGAATGTTATCCATGCCGAAAAAATGCGAGGGGTAGATCATCGGCGAGAGCACGTCGCAATATTTCGCCATGTTCACGATGTCCTGGCCGGTGTGCGAAAGATCGACGGGCCGCTGCCACGCCATCACTCCGAAAACGTCGAGCGAGAACAGCACGCCGGTGGGATGAAGCTGGGCGTAGGCCTTACGCAGAAAATCGGTAATGACGTCGGAGCGCTGCCACTGGGGGTGCCCCGTCTGAAATAGAAAGCGGGCGTCTTTCTGGTCGCCTTCGGCGGGGAAACGCACGTAGTCGAACTGAATTTCGTCGGCGCCCGATTGGGCGACGAATTTTGCCAGCGCAAGGTTGTAATCCTGGACATTTGGGTTCGAAGAATCGGTCCAGACCAGTTTGCCGTTTTCCCGCCAGGGGGCGCGACTTTTGCGTGACTCGACGGCGAGTTCAGGATGCTCGGTCACCAGGCGCTGATCGCGGAAAATTGCGATGCGCGCAATGGCGTGCATATTCTGTTCGTGCACAAAGTGCACGAACTTGGGCAGGTTATGAATGTAAACCTTGTGTTCGCCGAGCAGCGGATGCTCGAAGGGAATGTTCACGCTGCCGTCGGAATCTTTAATGTCAAAGACGACGGCGTTGCCGCCCACTTCACGCCAGCGCTTGATGATGCGAATGCCATGATCGCTGGCGGCCATCACCCCGGTGAGATAAATGGCGCGGACTTCAAAGTCTTTGGGAACGGGAACGGTATGCTCCACGATCGGCGCAGGAAGAATACCGGGGATGGTGATGGGCTGGCCGGATTTCAGTATGTTGCTCGATCCCAGATCATTGGCCGCGCGAATCGCCTGGCAAAGCTCGGACGAGGTCAGATATGCCGTTTGCTGCAGATAATGATGAGCGATGGCCGGCAGCGTGTCTCCGCGCCTGGTGGTGTAGATCTCGGTTGATGTCGAAGGGGTGCGTGGCAAAGAATTCAGATCAGCGGGCTTGGCGGTAGCGGGTACGGTGGCGCTTGCCGGGATAAGCTGCGCAGGCGCCGACCCTGAACCGGCTACGGTTGCAATGGGCTGCACAGTCGCCGACGGGGTTGTCGGTTTCGCGTTTTGCTCCTGAGCGGCGAGCGCGAGCGAGCGGTGCGAGTCGAGATAAATAGCGGAGATTCCACACAGGAAACACGAAACAGCGGCCATGGTTAGAACAGACGAACGCCGCAAGCGGCCCTCCGGAACGACTCCATCGCGATGCTAAATTGCGGCTTCCGGAGAGGCTAGTTACTCCCGGTCATCTCCTCGTGGCGGACGCTACGGGGCCATCGCCGCCACACCGAGAGATTTTCGAATCGCCCACGACCGGGTGGAGAGGGATGGCCGCGGAGGGCCCGGGACACAGAGGAGAGACCGAGGAACAGTTGTGGGCTTTCCACTGTGGTCCCCTCACGATGGGAAGTCCGCAAGAGGGAGCTTGCCTTTCCACCTTGCGCAAACAATTTCTCTTCATCAGTCTTATATTTCCACCGCCACTTGCGGTAAGATCATTCGCCTGCTTGTAAATCCTGCAAATACTGTGTTTTTGGCTGGCTGGAGGGGTGGTTGCTCGTGGCGAAAGGCGTGCTTTATTCAGCCCAGCCAGAATGGGAAAGCGGCTGTTCCGGTTGACAGATTTTGTCACCCCCGGGGACTTGGGGAAGCCGCAGGGATGGGAACCAAAGCAAAGGCTTAGGCTACGGCTCCGGGGAAACCAGACAAATTATGAGAACGAATCTTGCCACCGTGCTCGATCCGAACCGCCGCAGCAACGATGCTGGGGAATTTGAAGTCGCGCTGCGCCGCCGGATTGTGGGTCAGGAACAGGCCGTCGAAAAGGTCACCGAGATCTACCAGATGTTCCTGGCGGGGCTGAACGCGCCGGGGCGTCCGGTAGGGAATCTGCTGTTTCTGGGGCCGACCGGCTCGGGCAAGACACGAGTGGTCGAAGCCATGGCCGAAGCGCTGTTCGGCGACTCTCACGCCTGCATCAAGATCGATTGCGCCGAATTCCAGCACTCCCACGAGATCGCAAAACTGATTGGCTCGCCTCCCGGATATCTGGGCCATCGTGAAACGCATCCATTACTCACGCAGGAAGCGTTGAATCAGTGGTTCACCGAGAAGCTGAAGCTCTCGATTTTGCTCTTCGACGAAATAGAGAAGGCAAGCGATTCGCTCTGGCAACTGCTGCTCGGCATCCTCGATAAAGCGACGCTCACGCTCGGCGATAACCGCCGCGTCGATCTTTCGCAGTGCATCATCATTCTGACTTCAAACCTCGGCGCCGGCGAAATGACCAACCTGGTCGATGGCGGCTTCGGGTTTGCGCCCAAGGCGGTCGAAGTTGACAACAAGCTCGACGACAAAATTCAGCGTACTGCGATCGAGGCGGCCCGGCGCAAATTCACGCCGGAGTTCATGAACCGCATCGACAAGACGGTGGTGTTCAAGACGCTGCGCGATGAACACCTGGAGCAGATTCTTGAAATCGAACTCGGCATGGTGCAGCAGCGCGTGCTGACTGCCGCGGGAACAAACCAGTTCGTTTTCAATTGCACCAGTGGCGTAAAACAGTTCTTGCTCAGGGAAGGAACCGATCCACGCTACGGCGCCCGGCATTTGAAGCGCGCCATCGAGCGGCATCTGGTCTTCCCGCTGGCAAATTTGGTCGCCACCGGGCAAGTGAAGCTGGGAGATTTCGTCCGCGTCGATATGGCCACCGAAACTCAGCTGATCTTCGTGAAAGAAGCCGAAAACACCATGGCGCCGGTTCTGCTCGAGCGCTACGGAGCGGCAGCCGCGAACATGCCTGCGGCGCGCGCCGCGCGCACCACCGTCAACAGCCGCCGCGACTTCGGGGCCAGCCCCATCGCGGAGAGCAAATAAATCTCGTGTAGGTAACCCTCGCTAGACCGCATCTCGCGAGCGTTCTCAAAGGCGTCGGAACTTTCCGGCGCCTTTTTTTAATCATCGAATTCCGCATGCGGTCGCTCAGGGCGCGGCCGGATGTTTATCGTGGCGGCCACAGGAGGTTGATATGGAGTGGCAGTTTCATGGGCTTGCTAGTGCAGCGAAAGCACACACATTCAGACTTCCGGCGATACCAAGTCAAAACCAGGATAATGTCCGTGCACCACATCGGGAAAGCGGCGAACGATTGGTAATGGATCTCGTCAAAGCTGCGCAGCTTGAATCTCGGCACTCCGGGTCCCAGGAGGAAATTCTGAACGCTCTCTTTACCTCGCAGTAATTCATCCTGTGCAATTTCCTGCACATTGACAAAGCTTCTGGACTCGATGGAAACTCGTGTTCCGAGTCGCAAGACCGGCGTCTATGTACGCTGTTCGCCGTAGCCGTGATTGTTCCGCTTGGGCTTACGGCGCAAGCGATTCCCCTCAATCAACCCGCATAAGGAGAAACTCTATGACCCTACAAAATCCGCTCGGACGAATGTCCGCAGCATTGTTGAGCGTGCTGTTTGCTTTGGCATGCATCGCAGCCCAGGCGGAGCCGACGCACTCCAACGTGCCCGCCGGCATTAAGATTTCGAAAGATCTTGGCCGCGTCGATGGATCGACCGAGATCAACATCACGGTTCACCTCCAGCTCACCGACAAGGCCGCGTTCGACAAGGCTGTCAACGCGCTGTACGATCCCGCGTCGCCTACATATCACAAATGGATGACGAATGCCGATATCGCGAAGTTCGCTCCTGCAGAAAGCCGGCGCGAGGCGGTTCGTCATGAACTCGAGAACAACGGGCTGACGATTCTTTCGCCTGACAGCTTCGGCTTCACCATCCGCGCCCATGGCACGATCGCGAATGTGGAGCGAGCGTTTAATACCGAAATTCACACTTTCGAATACAAGGGAAAAACCTTCCGCGCCAATATCCGCGATGCACGGCTTGCCGGCATAGCGGGAAGCTATGTTTCGAGCGTAGCGGGAATTGAAAGCCATCAGGTGCGGCCGCTTTACAAGCGCGCTTTCGATCTGCAGACGCACCAACCGCTGCCCGAAATCCCACTGCAGGAGAACGCCAATGCTTTCCCGCCGGGAAGCACCACAGATTGCCTCTCGTCGCCTTCTACTTATACGCTGCAAGGCTCGACAACGCTGCCGACGGGCGTCTACACCGGCACCGTATATTCGGTCGATACAAGCACCAGCCTGGTGTGCACCTACCTGCCTCGCCAGTTGCAAACTGTATTAGGACTCAACCAGATCTACAATGCGGGCTACAAGGGTGCAGGGCAGACCATTGTTCTCGTCGAAGGCTATGGTTATCCCACAATGGTTCAGGACGCGAACGCGTTCTACCATATGGCTGGTCTGCCTCTGCTTACCTCGTCGAACCTCAGCATTGTTTATCCCGAGGGCAAACCCAATCCTGAACTTGGCATTCTGAGCGGCTGGAACATCGAAATCGCTCTCGACATGGATTCGTCTCATACCACGGCTCCAGACGCGAACATGGTGGTGGTTGTGACCTATGGCCAAGACAACGAAGACTTCCAGGCCTCGATCATGTACGTGGCTGAACACAGCCTAGGCAACCAGGTTTCAAACAGCTACGAGGAAGATCTCGATCTTCTCGCGGGGCCGGACGAGCAGATCTCCTGGGACGACGCCATTGAGCTGGCCACCGCAAAAGGTATTTCAGTGAATTTCTCCTCCGGTGACGGCGGCGATAACGGCGTCGGTTCGCCGCTCGGCGCGCCCGGCGTTCCCTCCGTCGCGCCGCACGCCACTTCGGTCGGCGGGACTTCCACCCTGAATGACCTCAGACACTCCGGCGGCACGATCACTACCGGTTGGGGAGACACATGGGTCTATTTGGAAAGCGCGGGCGCAGTTTCCGATCCGCCTTTGCCTTATGGTCTTTACGGCGGCGGAGGCGGCGGCGAAAGTGTCTTCTGGCCGAAACCGAGCTGGCAGAGTTCGCTGCCCGGCACCGGCAGGCAGACGCCGGACGTCTCCGCATTGGCTGACCCGTTCACCGGGTTCCCCATCGTAATCACCAGCGGTACCACCCAGGTGGTCGAATATGGTTGGGGAGGCACGAGTCTGGCCTGCCCCATCTTCTCGGGTTTCTGGGCGCTTGCCAATCAAGCGGCCGGCGCGCCTCTCGGCCAGGCCGCTCCTCTGATTGCAGCCATGCCTTACGGCGGCGTTCTGGATGTGCTACCCACGACCGATATCACGGCGGACAATGTGACCGGCAAGATTACCAACTCCAGCGGCACAACCTCTTACACCGCTTCGCAGATTTTTGGAAGCCTGCTCGAAGGCAACGTCGGCTTTACCAGCACGATCTGGCCTGCCGATCCGGACGATGTCTTGGATTTCGGGTTCGGGATCGACAGTTCTTTGACCGTCAAAAAGGGCTGGGATAACGCCACCGGATGGGGTACGCCCCGCGGGCTGGCATTCATCAAAGCGGCCACCGGAAAAGGGAAATAGTTCACAGGAATCGACTCCCAGCGCCGGATTTTTCCGGCGCTTTTTTTGTGTGTGCCAAGCATGCTCAACCGCCAGGAGGTGAGCGCCCTCTACCCAGTCGGATGGAGACGAAGGGTTAGTGAAGCGCAAGGGTAAAACCACACCCGCGGCCAGGCGGGGCCTGAAAGAAGCGTGGAGCAAAGACGCGAGCCGATGAACAAGAACCGGATACGAGGCCTACGGTGGCGGGCGAGCGGGCACATGACTGCAAAGACCATATCCATCAAGCTCACTGGTGGTAAATCCGGCGGTTGCGCGTTGAAAGCGGTCGAACTTACCTGGGGAGATCTGTGGCATGTCACATAACGTGACTGAGGATGAAGCGATTCATCCGGACCGTGTCGCAGAAGTCAGCAGAGGGCAAAGGTCATGCAGTCGGCGAAGTTAGTTAAACCCCGCGCCCGCCTGCTCATCAAGGGCCGCAATGAAAGGTTCTATTCTCTTTATATTTTGCTCGTACTGCTTCACCTCGGATGCCATCTCGTTCGCCTGCTCTTGGAAACCATCAAGGAGAAGTAACGTGGAAGAGTTCATCCACTCTCTACCAGTTTGTTTCAATGTGCGACAGCACTCAATCCAGTAGTCTCGCGTGGCGCGGTACGCCTCGCGTTCATCGTCCACTTTGGCAAGGTCCGTCATCCAGCGAATCCGCGCAATAAGTTGTTCGTCAGTCATGTGCCTACCCCAGTCCATCGCGAAACAAGAATGCCTCCAACGATCCTTTTACCCTTGATCTGCACCTACTCCTGGTACGGCCTATTGTGGAACCTATAGTGAAGAGTGTAAGACCCATCAGCAGGAATCCGAACACCAAATGTGATCGAAACCTCAGCGACCGCCTCATCATCAACACCTTGGTCACCGTGCAACTGCGCGATTTTTAAGTTGAGGATCACGTCGCTTGAGATACCTTGATTGCGATACCTGAGAACGCTTCGATGGGAACATCGGTCGGCTTGCTTGGTTTCCAGCCTGAATCTGTAAGGACGCCCAATAGTTGACGTGCAAGCCCAGACACTTCGGCGTCATCAGGATGTTTGACAATATCCACCATTCTCCCTGCGAACCGCTTTAGCTCCTCAATTACGTTCTGACGGTCGGCATTCGCGATGAGCCTAGGAGCAAGCCTGTCCTCAATTTTGACTCTAGCTTAGCTAATCGATCCTGTTCGGCCAAGTGATTAGCTTCTGCTGCATCCCGGCGGATTGCCGCTATTTCTAGCTCCTGCATAGCGTCAAGCCGGTGGCTACTTCGAACGTGCAAAAACGTGAGAAGTGCCTCCGCTGTTACTCCCACGGCTACTGCCACACCAAAGTGCGGTAAACCAAACTCCTCCCCGATGAGACCCACAGATACGACAACCCCAAAGGCAATCAACAGATTGTCAAAAAGCCCCAGCGTAGCCTGGAGTCGCTCTTTTTCAGGCGGCTGATTCATCCCCACCCGCTCCTCTGCGCAGTTCTTGCAACTCAGCCTCGGGAACGCGACCCTTGATGTTCCCGCAGTTGATGCAAACGGTCAATCCTTGTTGCTTCCACCGCAACGGTGCTGTTCTGCGCTCGCCATCGAAATAAACGGTGTACTCCGTTGTTGCATCGAAGACTCTTTGAAAGCTCTCACCGCAGTCACAGGACATTTTTGGCCCCGTCCCAAAGTGTCTCACCGTTCGCCGCGAATCACTAGTTGCCGGGTCCGCGCGGCTCTCGGCATGGTGTCCAATGGCACACACTTTCTATTGACGTATGGTGTCCAATGGAGTATAAGAGAATTGTGCAGACGGTCGTCGAGACGCCCACTTACCTCGCCATTGCCAACAAGCTCTTTAGCGAGGAGGAGCGTGCAGACATCGTGGCACTTCTTGCGGCTGATCCGGAATGTGGAGAGGTGGTCCGCGGAACCGGCGGGTTTCGAAAGGTCCGGGTTGCTCGCAAAGGAATGGGGAAGAGTGCGGCGCGCGGGTTGTGTATATCTGGCGCAACGAAAGATTTCCGGTTTTTCT
>JASHRB010000280.1 GCA_030037575.1 Candidatus Sulfotelmatobacter sp.
AGAAGGTGGCGCTGCCGGCACGGGGACGGCTCTCGGCCAAGCGGGCCGAGCAGCAGAAGCAGCGCTGGTTCCGCCGCGCACTGCGCTGGCGGGCCGGGATTGAAGCCACCATCAGCACCTTGAAACACCCCTTCTCGATGGCGCGAGCTACCTATAAAGGAGGGCGTGGCTTCGAGCGCTATGTGGGATGGTGTGTCATAACTAAGAATCTATTTTCCATCGCTCGCTATCAACAGCGTCGGAGAGACCATGACCAAGTCAGTTGAGGGCACAGCCCAACGGCGCAAGCTGCTGGGCGAGATCGAACGTCTGGCCGAGATCGCTGTCTTTGGAACGCTGTCGGAAACCTACCGCACCTGTGGACGAGCCGGCTGCCATTGTCAGGGCGACGGACCCAAGCATGGTCCGCATCTGAACGTGAGTTACCGCGGGGAGAAAGGCAAGACCACGGGCTACTATGTTCCCAAGGCGGCCGAGGAGGCCACGCGAGATGGAGTCGCCGCTTGGCAACAAATGCAACAATGCTTGCGCGAACTGGCAGAGCTCAATAAGGAGCGCAATCTGCAGCGTGCACGGGAGGACGATTCGCAATGACATCTTGGTTTCGTCTAACTCTCTGCTTGGCGTTATTGTGTCTGTTACTCCACCTTACTCAGCCCGCCGACCTTAATCACCAGTTACAGATTGTCGGCTGGGGATCATGGTTCGATCGAGGGAGAGAACCCGCACCCGACGCGCACACCGTTTCGGCTGTCAGAAGCATGGAATTTCGGGCTCGCGCTGGACCTCGGCAATCTCTCGTCGCCTCTACGTTGACTGCGGGAAATAGTGGTCCACCCGGCTGGGAGACGCATGGGCCATCGGCACCGGTTGGACCTTGGCGAGTTGCCGGTCAAGCGGTCAAGCCGGCAACTCAACCAACCCCCCTCGAGCACGCTTCAGCACGAAAATACTGGCTCAAACCACCAATTTTTGAAACTTCGGCGTTTCGCAACAGCCTTGAGCTAGTAAAAATCGCTGGAATTTCTTATGGTTACATAATCGTTACATGGATTTTTCCGTGCGCGCACCACCCGGTTATCGCCAAAAGGGGCGATGACAAGCATATTTCCAGTGCGTAATGTCAAGCCCAGCAACTCTTACAGGCGGCAGGAATGGCACTGGCAGTCCATACTTTACTCGCCTACAATAGCGACATGGAAGTTTCTCTCGCACCCGACGTTGAAGCCAAGCTGAACCGCATCGCCTCCCAAGCGGGTAAGGGCCCAGATCAGATTGTGCGTGAGCTCGTTGTGAACTATCTTGATCATGATGAATGGTTCAGGCAGGAAGTGGGGAAAGGGCTTGCTTCTCTTGACCAGGGTAAGTCCGTATCACATGAAGAAGTGCGCCGCCAGATGGAGCGAATTCTCGGCTCATAATGAAGATCCGCTGGTCGCCTGAAGCTGCCGCCGATTTTGCAGGAATTGTTGAATATATCCACAAAGAAAATCGCTCAGCCAGTGATCGTGTGGCCCACGCCATTTACGATTCCGCTACATCGCTTGAATCCCTTCCCAATCGTGGCCGCCCAGGCAGAATCGATGGTACGCGCGAGCTCATCTTGGCTCCGCTTCCATTCATACTCATTTATCGAGTGAAACGCGATGTGGAGATTGTGAGAGTGCTGCACGGCTCACAGCGCTGGCCATGAAACGCATCATTGCTCGATGCTTGTGCGTTGGTTTCAACCAACACAACTCTTGCGCCCCGAACCGCGATTCACAGATTTGGCGTCCCTACAGATGACATTTTTGAACACCTAATGGAAACAATATCGGAAGCAACACCGCTTTACGAACTGTGCGCGAGCGTTCTCACTATTTAGAACCAGTGGCATAAACCCATTCCCCGGGCCGTCATGGGGGAATACCCCGAATTGTCGCGCCCCGCATGGGGCGCGACTTCGCTTTTACGGGTGCTGCCCATCGGCAACATTCGGAGCGGGCCCAGCAGAACATGCTGGGCTATGTCCACGAACTGGAATCACGGCTCGCCGATCTGCCCAGCGAGATTGAAGCTGGCCTCGATCCGAAGCAAATTTCCAAGAAGCTTGGTGAAAGCCTGCGCCAGCACTTTCTCCGTTCGGGCGTGCAGGACACCGTGAGCGCGCTACAGACTACGAGCGCGGCTATGACGGGTGCACAGAAGGAACTCTATACCGCTCTGCGCGCGCTGTCGGATTCGCATGGCGGTGTGGTCGCGCAAGTGGAGCGCGCCAACAATCGGATTGAGTATTCACTGGAGAGTCGGGCAAGAACGATGGACGCGCTCCTGCACGAGTGGAAGAGCGATCTCTTGCGCATTTGGATTCCCCTGGTGGCCGGGGCTTGTATGCTGATCGGGCTGTTCGGTGGCATGGAGATACAGGGCTGCCGCGACGCGCCTTCGGTTACACCAACAACTACAGCGGCAGTGCCTACAACTCTGCCTCTGGCCCCTCAAGCCCCGGCAAAGATTCCCCAGACGCACCAAGGGACAAGAGTAAGGCACCAAAAATGAATAGCTTAGCTCGTCCGCATCCGCTGTTCCTTGAGTTGTCAACTCATAGGTTGACAACTCATAAACTGACAACTCATAATAATGGCGCTTAAGCAAAGACTCCCAATGCCTGGTTCAACTATCAAACCTGATCCGTTTTACGACCGCACGGTCGAACTGGCGGCGCTTGATCGCGCTTGGAAACGCCATGGGAACGGTGGGCAAATGCTCCTTCTTTATGGCCGCAGGCGACTAGGCAAAACCTTCCTTCTCCAGCGTTATTTCACGGCGGGAGCAACCGGCAATGAGCCAGCAAAGCCGCATTGCTACTATCTGGCCGAACAGTCCACGTCGGCAGCACAGCAGCTTACCCTGGCGCGCCAGTTGATTGCGGCGCTGCCCGCCGAGGGGGTCACGGCAGAGGAAATTGCAGCCTCCTGGAATGCACTTCTGCGCTACGCCTCACAGCAGGCGCAGGCACGGAAAAAGGGCGCGGGCCGCTTCGCCCTGATCCTTGACGAATTCCCCTATCTGATCGCGCAGACTCCTGAGTTGCCCTCCATCCTGCAAGCGTGGTGGGACCGCGAAGGGGTTCACACTCCCCTCTTCGTGGTTCTTTGCGGCTCGCAGCTCTCGGCCATGGCCGCGCTCGGCGAGGAAAGTGCGCCGCTCTTCGGGCGCTTCAATGCCGGAATCTTTCATCTCGATCCGCTTCAGTACGAAGATGTCGCCTGCTTCTATGCAAACAGCCCGCACTACGGCGTCGTTGAAAAGTTGCTTATGTATGGTGTCTTTGGTGGAACGCCGCGTTACCACGCTCTGGTCGATCCGTCACGCCCACCCGCCGAGGAGATTGTCACACTGCTGATGCAGCCGCGCGCAATCCTTGAAAACGAAGTCCGTTTTCTCTTGGGCAGTGAACAAATCCGCGATCCTGCTCCCTACAACGCGATTCTCGCCGCGATTGCTGGCGGCGAAACGAAATTCAACGGCATTCAACAGTTGATCGGCGTAGAGCGCGGGGCGCTTTCAAAGTCGTTGCGCACCCTTCTGGAGTTGGGTTGGATTCGACGCGAACTGCCTTTCGGCGAAAGCTCCGACCGCCGCGCACTGTACCGCGTTGCCGATCTGTTCCTGGCTTTCTGGTATCGCTTCGTCGCGCCGCTTGCCAGCGACTTGCAGTTTTCTGACCCTACCGCTGTGTACGCTGCCCACGTAGCACCTCGCCTAGCGGAATACATGGGCCGGTCGGTATTTGAGGAAATCTGCACCCAGTGGCTCCAACGCCATGCCAAGGAACGGCTCGGGCTAACCATTCGCCAGATGGCGCGCTACTGGAGCCGTGACGGTCGTACGGAAATCGATCTCATGGCGGAACTCGCTCACGGAACCTACCTCTTTGGTGAATGCAAATGGCGCGCTGATAGTGTAATGCGGTTGGGTGATCTGAGCGCCCTCCAAGCGAAGGTTGCCACCCTCCCAGAAGCTCGCTGGCGGAACAAGCCGAGCTACATTCTCTTCGCATTGGGCGGATTCTCTGCTGAACTGAAGCAGCTTGCTGCCGATCCTGCTGAACGGCTTTATCTCGCCGCAGAAGCCGATATGCTTAGCGGTAGCCGTTAAACTACGGGAAGCCACGCTCAATACCTTCAAGTCTTCAAGTAGGCTTTTGCAATGATCGACGCCTGGGGGGAAAACACCGCTGAGGTTTTGAACCGCATATGTCAGCACCGACAGATTGGTCCCAAAAACAAGAAACCGTGTTGGTAGAGTATGAGGCAGAACCTGGATCCGGCTGGCCCCTCCTACGACACGCTTTTCAGCAAGCTGATTTGGACAGAAACGGCGAAATCGTGGGAGGATTTTCTGAAATGGATAGGGGAACTTCAGGGGTTATGGTGCTTCCGTGGCCAACGCGAATCCGCGTGGACGCTCCAAACCTCCCTTGATCGCGTTGTAAGAGTGAGCTTTGAAAATCTAAGAGTAAGCACGCCCCACGGTCGCTATTTCCTGTTGAGTGGTTCCAATCACCTCGACCGCCGCAACGTAGAGGGCGCGCTACTCTTTCGATTTAAGCAACAAGCTCATCAATTCATCGCTCATACCCCTCCTGTCGATGACAAAGCCAGTTGGTTCGCGTTGATGCAGCACTACGGTACGCCTACTCGCCTTCTGGATTGGACCTCGTCACCATATGTCGCTCTCTACTTCGCAGTAGAGGAGAAACCCCAGGAAACAAATGATGAAAAGGAGAAGGATAAGGGAGAAAGGGATGACGGATACTCAGCGGTTTGGGCGATTGACCTAGATACACACGAGAGTCTGGATCGCGAACAGCGCATGATTGCCATGGTCAACCATGGCATCGACCGATACGCGCGGCTTGGCGGTACATGTGAATTTCAGCCATCTGAACGTCTGCGCGATGAGCAAAAGCGCGTTGTGCAGCAGGTTCTTGATTCTCGTGATTTCGCCATCAATTTGCGCGGGGCTGCCGGGACCGGCAAGACGGCGACGCTCCAGGAAATTGATCGCGGTCTGCGTGAGTCTGGCCGCGAAGTCACAGCGGTTGTGCCGACGCGCGGTGCGGTGGAGGAGCTGCAGAAGGTCGGCTTTCGCGATGCAATGACGGTCTCACGCCTGCTTGGAAACGAACCGGCGCAATCGGCGTTGCGTGGCAAGGTGCTGATCGTCGATGAGGCAGGAATGATCTCGGGGCGACAGATGGAAGGCGTGCTTCGGCTTGCCGAGCAACATATGGCACGCGTTGTCTTCTCGGGCGACACACGCCAGATTCAGAGTGTCGAGGCCTCCGACGCACTGCGCATTTTGGAGCGTGAATCGCAAATGAAGAGCGTTCCCCTGACCGGCGTACAGCCTCAGACTCACGCTCAGTATCGAGACGCCATTCAAACACTTCGCCAGGCTCCCTAACAGGGCTTTGAAAAGCTGGAGCGGCTTGGCGCCGTGCACGAGGTCCCCTTTGTCGAGCGTGGCCGCGCGGTTGCTGATCTTTACCGCGAAATGACCGTCGATCCGAGTCGGCGGGTTCTCGTTGTCGCGCCGACGCATGAGGAGATTGGCCGTGTCACTCGCGCGATTCGCAAGGACCTGTCTGACCACGGCTATCTCGGCCAAAGCGTCAGGATGGATCGATACGTCCCATTGCAATGGACGGAAGCGCAGAAACGTAGTCTGGCGAACTACCGTGAGGGGCAGGTGCTGGTAGTGCATCGGGCAGCAAGGGGTATGGAGAAACACGAATCGCTCACAGTCAGCAGTGTTGACTCTGGTGCCGTGATCGCTCGCAATCAACGCGGCGAAGAGCGGAGCTTTACGCCAGCACAGACGCGCACCTTTTTCGTCCATGAGCGGCAATCCATCGACGTTGCTCCGGGTGACCGGCTGCTGCTTACGGCCAATCGCCGCGATGCCGGTTTTCGCGCCACGAAATGGCGAGCTGGTGACGGTGCATGCTATCGACAGGGATCGCATTCAACTTGAGGATGGTCGCACACTGCCGGCGAATTATCACCAGTTCGATCATGGCTACGCCATTACTGCCCATCGTAGCCAAGGGAAAACGGTTGACGGGGTAATCCTGTCCGCCGATGCCATGAAGCAGGAATTGTTCTACGTCGGCGTTTCCCGTGGTCGCAGTGAAATCGCAATCGTCACGAGTGATCGTGAGCAACTGCGCGAATCGCTCGGCATTTCCTCCGCGCCCCCGTCTGCGACGGAGTTGGCGCGTGAGCAGGCTCATCTGCCCCAGCCGGAGCACAACATTCAGCAAGCCCCAACCCACCAAATCGAACCGCCTGTTCCTCGTCACGAAATCAGCATCGGTCAGGATATTGGGCTGAGCTTGTAGTCCATGAGTAGCGCCTCCGCACAAGGGTTTTGTAAACTATACCCATCATGGGTATAATGAGGAAACAGAGTGGCCCCAGACGCAACAGGCAAGGGATGGTTTCAGTTCATCGAAGCGCCGGCGTTTGCGCGGTTTCGGGACCTATATCTCGACGATGACGGATTCGCCGATTTGCAGTTGTACCTTGCGAAGAATCCCGAGGCCGGAGACATGGTGCCGGGTGCGGGAGGCATTCGCAAGCTGCGGTGGAGAGATCCACGCCGCGGCAAGGGCAGGCGCGGCGGGTTGCGGATTATTTACTACTGCTTTCTGTCAGAGCAGGAAATCTGGCTGCTGACGC
>JASHRB010000021.1 GCA_030037575.1 Candidatus Sulfotelmatobacter sp.
GAAAAACAGATGTCCAGCCTGCTCCGGCCGCGGCACGCTCAGGAAGGTCAAATCAACATTGCCGCCGAAAGAAAGTCCAAAGGATTTGGCCAGGGTGAGCTTCCCGGGCTCCTCGCCCGCGAGGAAAACGGCGATGCGGTCAACGCCCAGCGTGCTGGAAAGCCGGTCGATCAGCGAAGACAACAGCGTATTCAGGTTGGTTTCCGAACCCAGCTCACGGCCGAATTCCAGCAGCGTTCGCCGGTAGTCATAACGCGTGCGGTAGAAGAACTGATCGACGCGGTGCTGAATCAGATTGCGCACCGGATCGAACAGCAGGGCAGTCACCACCACCGCGAGGATCAGACCAACCGGCCCCGAACTCGGCTGCCAGTTGTGGACGAGCAGGGCCACCGCCGCCACGAGTCCGAAATACAAGCCAACAACAATTGCCGCCGCCAGCGTGTAAACCACGCCGCGCTTGAAGATCAAGTCTACATCCATCAGGCGGTAGCGGAATATGGCGTAGCCAAACGTGAGAGGCAAGAGCGCCAGGGATAGCGCCGACACCTTCATGGTCGGCCCAGGAACGGAACCCCCGAGGTAAGGCACCACATAGAACAACGTGTAGGGAACAATGGCCAGAATCGTACCGCGGGTGACCCACTTCAGCTGCTGGCGCAAAATCGTGGTGCTGGCGCGGCGGTAGCTGTACCAGAGCACAACCGCCGCAGCCAGGAAAAACACCGATGCATACGACATTTCCACCCGGTCGAGGTTCCAGCGCAGCCGCTCGCTGGCCTGCAGCCACCTGATGACCACGATGTGAACTCCCACCAGCACAGCCGCCGGCGCGTAAACCAGCGCCAGCAGCCAGGGATACTTGCGCACGAACTGGCGCTTTTCCGGGAAGGTCAGAACGAAATGGAGAAACAACGCCGGCTGCAAAACTCCGGCGACGATGTTTCCCCAATAAATCGTCCAGTCGAAATCGTTCAGCTTTCCGGTGTATTTGAAAGAGTAGGCGACGAAAGAAACCAGGCAGAAGATGTAGAAATGCGTTGAACCGGGTGCCGTCCACCGGCGCAGCAAAACGTAGAGACCAATGCCGAGATAAATCAGCGCAATCAGCCGCAGCCAGTTGTTTAAGGAACGTTCGGCTGGAACCAGAATAACGCTGGAATCGATCGCCACCGATCGCCGCAGCAGGGAATAGGAAGCCTTTGACCAGATGCCGGTGCGATAGAGCTGGCGCTCCAGCCCCGACATGGTGCGCACTTCCTGCCCATTCACCGAGACCAGTTGGTCGCCGGACTTGATGCCGCTCTTCGCGCCCGGCCCACCGCTCTCGACGCGGTCAGCCGTCAGGGACCCGCCATTTTCCACCCACCAGACGCCATCATCGGGAACCTGGAACTTCCACTCGGCGTTCAGATTGAAGCCGGCAAAAACTACCGCCGCTACGGTCAGAAGGAAGAAAACGACGGCAACAAAGCGAATTTGACTCTCCCGATTCATCGCTTTCGGCCGCGGAACCTGTGAGGTGCTAACCGGACGGGCACCCATTCCCGGCGCTTTCGCACCCCACTCGCGCTTAATTAGCAACTTCGCTGCCATCGGACTTCGCGTTTCTGGTTTCGTAAATGAAGGAACGAAAGCACTTGCAATAGTATAGATGGATTTTGGAAAACCATGTACGGATTAATGGAGGCAAGTGTGGGATTTCGTATCCCGAATCTCTGGAATACCTTAGGGAGCTTCAAATCTTGGAAGACGAGTTGCCGGGCTATGTCCCGAAAAAGTGGTGGAGCGCGGTAACGACTCGGCTCCGCCCTTTAGCCGCCGGAGTTTAGCGCGCGCGGGCAAAGTTTAGGCGCGCAGGAAAATACAACATGAGAATTTTCTACAACTAGCTTTTCCGCCCTTGAAGGGGAACCTTCTTCGGGAACCCTCACCCTGCCTGGCGTTGTTGCTCTTCGGCAGACGAGGCGGGAAGCTCATCGTCCCACTCAAACGAGAGCGCGCGCGCGGTGGTGGCAAGCGGTTCAAGTTCCGGAATGTCTTCGGCGACGGATGCGCCTAATTCGGCAAACTTGCGCGCCGAAACCAGCACACGACTTTCCAACGAGCCGACCGCTTTGTTGTACGATTCAACGGCGCGATCAAGCCCCGTTCCCACCGACGCAACATGCCCGGCAAGCAGCCGCAAGCGGTCGTGTAACTCCTTGCCGAGTGCGCTGATCTGTTGCGCGTTGCGGGCGAGTTTTTCCTGGTTCCATCCGTAGTTGACCGCCTTGAGCAAAGCGATCAGCGTAGTCGGCGAGGCGGGAATTACGCGCTGCAAAACTCCCTGCTCGATTAGTCCCGGATCCTGTTCGAGCGCCGCGCTAAAAAATGTTTCGCCGGGAAGAAACATCACGACGAACTCCGGAGTTGACTCGAACTGCTCCCAATAATTCTTCCCGCTCAAAATCTTCATGTGATCGCGCACCTGCCGCGCATGATTGGCCAGACAGGCGCGGCGCGCATCTTCCTCGGTTGTTTCAAAGGCATCGAGAAACGCCTGCAGCGGCGTCTTGGCATCGACAACGACGTTCTTGCCTCCGGGCAACTTCACAACCAGATCCGGACGTAACCGGCCGCTCTCGGTGGTGATGGTTTCCTGCTCGGCGAAATCGCAGTAGGCAAGCATTCCGGCAATTTCGACCACCCGGCGCAACTGAATTTCTCCCCAGCGCCCAC
>JASHRB010000281.1 GCA_030037575.1 Candidatus Sulfotelmatobacter sp.
TGCAGGATGGTGTTCATGCGGCTGCCCATGCCGGTGTCGCGTGCTACCTGGTAGGCGTCAATTGTGAAAAACCTGGCTTGCTTAGCGATGAGTTGTTCTTGCACGGTACGGGGCAGATGCTCCCAAACTTCATCGGGGCCGAATGGGCTGTTGAGCAGAAAAGTGCCGCCCGGCACGAGGGCGCTAAGCATGTCGTAGCGTTCGAGAAATATCCACTGATGGCAGGCGATGAAGTTGGCATGGGACACAAGATAACTCGATCGAATCGGTCTTGGCCCAAACCGCAGGTGTGAGACCGTCATCGCGCCGGACTTCTTTGAGTCGTAGACAAAGTACCCTTGCGCATAGTTCCCTGTGTTTTCTCCGATAATCTTGATCGAGTTTTTGTTTGCGCCTACAGTTCCGTCGGCACCCAGGCCATAAAACAGCGCGCGCACAACCTGTTGCGGCTCCGTCGAAAACTGTGGGTCATAAGACAGGCTGCCGTGGCTGACGTCGTCCTCAATCCCGATCGAGAAATGCTCCTTGGGTTGATCCGCCTTCAGATTGTCGTAGACGGCCTTGACCATCGCGGGCGTGAATTCCTTCGAGGACAAGCCATAGCGTCCGCCGACAACAGCCGGCGTGACTGGCACCTTCCCAAAGCCATGTTTTAGGCCATCGTACAAAGCATTAATGACATCCTGGTACAGAGGTTCGCCGATCGCCCCCGGTTCCTTGGTGCGGTCGAGCACAGCCAGCTTCCGCACACTGGCTGGCAGGGCTTCCACAAAATGCTTCACCGAGAAGGGGCGGAATAAACGCACCTTCAACAACCCTACCTTCTCGCCGCTCGCGTTCAAGGACGCAACGGTTTCGTGGGCCACCTCCGCCCCGGATCCCATCATCACGATCATGCGTTCGGCGTCAGGAGCGCCAACATAATCAAAGAGGCGATAAGAACGACCGACTAAGTTCTCGAAGGCTTTCATTACGGCTAATACTTTGTCAGGACACTCGTTGTAATGGGTGTTGGCCCGCTCCCTCATCTGGAAAAAGACATCGGGATTTTGCGCTGTGCCGCGCACAACCGGATGGTCCGGAGAGAGCGCTCGCTGACGATGCTCGAAGACGCGGTCCATATTAATAAGAGCGCGCATGTCGTCTTCGGCCAGCATTTCGATCTTGTTCACTTCGTGCGAGGTACGAAAACCGTCGAAGAAGTGCAGGAAGGGAATTCGCGCTTCGAGTGTGGCTGCGTGAGCGATGAGGGCCATATCCATGGCCTCTTGCACGGAATTCGAACACAACATGGCCCAGCCAGTGCTTCGGCAAGACATAACGTCGCTGTGATCCCCGAAAATGGAAAGCGCATGGGTCGCCAGGGTTCGCGCTGCAACGTGGAACGCGGCGGCCGTCAATTCTCCCGCAATCTTATGCATGTTGGGGATCATGAGCAGCAGACCCTGGGAAGCGGTGAAGGTAGTGGCCAAGGAACCTGTCTGCAACGCCCCATGCACGGCTCCAGCGGCTCCTGCTTCGCTCTGCATTTCCATGACCTCAGGCACCGTGCCCCAGATATTGCAGATTCCTTTCGACGACCACTCGTCTGCCCATTCACCCATAGAAGAGGAAGGTGTGATGGGATAGATGGCGATGACTTCGTTGAGGCGGTAGGCCACGTAGGCGACCGCTTCATTGGCATCCATGGTCTTGAACTTGCGCTTTGCGGTCATGTTTTCCCCCAGGACTGGCTCCGTCCTGACTTTTCGTAAGCATGGATGATGTCGGCAATTGCGTCTGCAAAGCTCATCACAGAGGACTGTGATACGCATCACATCCACAAACCAAGTGGCGGAATAAATTACATGCGTTGGAGTCGTGGCTTCGTAAGCCAGCGCTCGCCGAAACTCGGTAAGCGGATCGTGCTCACCCTTGCCGGTCTCTCCGGGCACAGCTAGGCGTGCTTGCCTGGCCACAAGAGATGGAGCAACGGAGGGTTGTCCATGACCTCACCGTATGGAATGGAAATCGTCGAGAGTTGCGTGAACTGCAAGTTGCGCGCGGACCGCATCTTCTGTGATCTTCCCGCTTCCGCACTGCAGGCCTTCGAAAAACTCAAGTACGCGACTGCATATCCGCAAGGCGCCGTGCTATTCATGGAACACCAGGAGCCGCGCGGGATATACGTGATCTGCGGAGGCAGCGTGAAGCTTTCCGCCACCGCCTCTCATGGCAAGACCATGATTGTGAAAATCGCCCAGCCCGGCGAAGTGCTGGGCTTGAGCGCCACGGTTTCCGGCAGACCCTATGAAATGACCGCGGTAACGCTTGATCCTTGCCAGGTGAGCTTCATCAAGCGCCAGGACTTTCTCCGATTTTTGCAAGACGACGTGCAGGTTTGCTTCAAGGTTGCAGAGCAATTGAGTGAAAAGTACCACGCTGTTTGTAACGAAGTCCGCTCTTTAGGATTGTCGCATTCGGCCAGCGAAAAACTTGCCAAATTACTGCTGGAGTGGAGTTCAAAGAACGGAGAGTTTTCAAAACTCGAGCCCCGTGTAAAACTCCGGCTCACGCACGAGGAGATTGGCCAAATGATCGGCACCTCCCGAGAGACAGTCACGCGCCTGCTGGCCAACTTAAAAAAACGGCAGATCGTTGACGCCCGTGGCTCGACTCTGGTAATTCGCGACCAGGCAGCCTTGCGAGAGATGGCAAATCGCAACTAGAGAGCGATCTTACGATTCGTTCCCCGAATCGGTAAGTGCCTGGCCCGCAATATCTTCGTGACCCCGATCACAATTCCGGGTGATGACGGTCACGGTGGGTCGATTATTGCTCTTTTATGGTTGCCTGTGGACGGGTGAAAGCCTTCAACGGAAGGGGGCAAAAATGGCGACATCAAGCGCCCATATGCTGTATCCATCAGGCTCAAACCAAGACCGGCCCCGCCTGGTTTTCTGGGAGTTGACGAAAGGATGCAATCTGCACTGCATCCACTGCCGCGCCAGCGCGACGGAACTCAGCTCTCCCCATGATCTTTCCACAGAAGCGGCAAAGGCAATCATCAATCAGATTGCCGAAGTGTCCCGCCCCATTCTCGTGTTGAGCGGAGGTGAACCGCTCTTTCGCAAGGACCTATTTGAATTGGCGCGCTACGCTACGGACAAGGGCCTGCGCGCGGCACTGGCGACGAACGGTACCTTGGTTACGAAGCAGGTCGCGCGCAGGATCGTCGAGAGCGGCGTCAAGCGTGTTGCGATCAGCCTCGATGGGGCAGATGCGCTGACACACGATAGTTTCCGAGGAATTCCAGGCGCTTTCGACGCGGCCATCACCGGTTTTCGCCATCTGAAGGATATGGGCATGTCGGGGCAGATCAACACCACCATCGCCCGCCATAATGCGCAGCAACTGCCTCATGTTCTCGACCTGGCGCGGTCGCTCGGCGCGGATGCACTGCACACCTTTCTGCTGGTTCCGGTTGGTTGTGGTGTCGACATTGCCGCCGAGCAGATGCTTCCCCCCGAAGAATACGAAAAGATGCTGAACTGGTTCTACGATCAGTCGCTCGTGGGAGGAATCGAATTGAAGGCGACCTGCGCGCCGCACTACTACCGCGTGTTGCGGCAACGCCGCGCGGCCGAGGGCCGTTCGCTGGCCGCGGCTCAAGCAGCACGAGCAGTAATTCATGCACCGTATCATGATCCGAATAAGGGACGTCCGGGCATGGAATCCCCAAGAATTGCCCCGACCGAGATGACGATGCCCGGGTCTACCGGCATTGAGCTCAAGCCGCATGCAATCGGTCAACCGGTGGGACATCCCGGAACTCATCCGTCGGACATGAACGCCATGACCAAAGGATGCCTGGCGGGAACCGCAGTTTGTTTCATTTCTCATCAAGGCGAGGTTTATCCCTGCGGCTATTTGCCGGCACTGGCGGGAGACCTGAAGAAGCAGTCGTTCTCCGACATCTGGGAAAATTCATACGTGTTCAACCAGTTGCGGGACATCAACAATCTGAATGGAAAGTGCGGCTGCTGCGAATTCCGCAACCTGTGCATGGGTTGCCGCGCCCGCGCTTACGCGGCCACGGGAAATTACCTGGATGAAGAACCCTTCTGCGTCTATAAGCCGGGCGGGGGGAACCCGAGCGCGAAAAAGTCCGAAGAACACAATCCCCTCTCCGATTTGGTCGAAATCGGAAAGTAGCGAGGTCGAAATGGCGGTGCACACCATCGAAGTCGCAGCCCTTTCCAATCGCCGCACCGGCTCGCTCATCGCTCCGAGGGAGCATGGCGCCTGGGGACTGCTGCTGATCCCACTCTTTACCGGCGGGACTGTGGGCCTTCTGCGGGGTGGCAATGTTCTTTCGTTGCTCGGCCTCATGATCGCGGCCGTGGCGTTTTTTTGGTTGCGAACCCCAGCGGAAAACTGGCTTGGCACCGGCATGCTGCGAGCCCAAACTGCACAGGATCGTCGCACAGTAGCCCGGGTGACTTTCATCCTCTCGACGGTCGCCATTGTTTCGTTGGCTGCACTTTTTTGGAACGGCCGCAATCGAGATCTGTTTCTGCTCGGTGTAATCGCTGTCGTTGCCTTCGTTGCGCAAGCCATCCTGCGCAAGCTCAGCCGCGATACGCGCATGTTGTCGCAATTCATAGGGACCGTAGGACTTACGGTTGCCGCGCCCGCGGCTTATTACGTTGTGACCGGCGAACTCAGTCGCACCGCCTGGACCCTGTGGACTGCGAACTTCCTCTTCGCCGTCAACCAGATTCACTTTGTGCAACTGCGTATTCACTCCGCGCGTCTCAGCGGATGTTCGCAGAAATTCGAGCGCGGGCGGGGCTTCCTGTTGGGAGAGGCGCTGCTGATCGCCGCCCTCATTGTCGCCTGGCGTTTTCATTTTCTGTCCTGGCTCGCGACGTTGGCGTTTCTGCCGCTTATCCTGCGGGGAGCTCTCTGGTTTCTTGAAGGCCAAAAGCCTCTTCTCGTGCGTCGTCTCGGCTGGACCGAACTCTCCTACGCCATCGTCTTTGGGATTTGTCTGATCACGGGCTTCCATTTCTACAGCTAAAACTCATCCGCCGTCCGCTCGATTCTGAGGGGCAAATAACCCGAACTCGGAGTGGATTGGCGCAATTCCACGGATCCGCAGCCCCCTGGCCTTCGCCAGACCAGTTGCTAACCGCTTGAAAATAATGACCCAAGTTCTCTCATAGTGGGAATGCGAAATCTGGCCTGCGGGATGCTTTTCCCACAGCGCAGGAGACAAACCGTTGGACCCGACCCTGATGATCGTTGGCGTGAACTTCCGCACCGCCCCGGTGGCCATGCGCGAGCGCTTCTGGATTCCCGAGAACCGCCGCTGCGAAATTCTCCTGCAGTTGTCGCGGGCGGAAGGCATTGACGAAGTTGTCGTCCTGGCCACCTGCAACCGTACGGAGTTTGTTCTATGGACGAATGACGTGACCCTGGCAGCGAACTCCGCGATGCGGTTATTGAGCAGCGAATATGGGCTGAAGCTATGCGAATGGAAGCTGTTTTATAGGTTACTCGAT
>JASHRB010000282.1 GCA_030037575.1 Candidatus Sulfotelmatobacter sp.
TTGCGCTCTACTTCTTTCACTACAACTTCTGCCGCATGCATTCGACATTACGCGTCACTCCCGCCATGCAAGCGGGTTTGACCGATCACGTCTGGAGTCTCGCAGAACTCTGCGAACTGCTTCCCAAGCGTAGACCGAATGCGAAGGCAGACAAAGAACTCATACTCAAGGCGCTGGCACGCGCCAACTAGGGGAACTTTTTATGGCAAAGAACCAAGTCTCAATTCCATACCTCGATCCGAGCGTGCAACACGTCGGAATCAGCCGCTTGCGGGCGCTAAACGTGGCTCAGTTGCGGGCGCTAGATAAAACGCTGGTGATTCAGGACAACGATAAACCGCTGGCTGTGCTCCTGAAATACGAGCACTTTCTGGCGATGCAGGAGAAGATGCCGGATGAGGAATAGCCTACTTGCCTTCGGTCGCTTCGCGGACGATTCGCAGCGCGTTCTGGCTGCTGTCGTTTTTCTTGGGTGCGTACTTGGTGCCAACTTTCACGACTGAGGTCATTTTGTTGAGCGCAGTGCTTACATACGATTCATTGAACGCTTCGCCGCTTTGGTTTAAGCGTGCGGTGACCTCGGCAGCCGAGAGCGGTTGCCCTGCTAGAGTCAGAGCTTGGAGGATGAGACTTTCGATTCCGGCCATTCCCCCAGTCTTCCATAGGCGGCGATGCCAAATCCAGCCCTGTGAAAATCAAACGGCACCAGTACCCCCCGGCAAGACCGGGATCTCGCAGTGCAGCAGTGCCGGTGGCCTTCGCTTCACCGGGCGACCGTATTGTCGCAGGCAGGGCGGCCCGTGCGCACACAGTTTTAAAAGCGCATCCGGCGTAGAAATCTGGCGGGGGCGCGAAACGTGGGATGAATCCGTTCGGCCATGCGAGTCAGGCGAGAAGTCTGGGGTGGGAAACGGGAATCGAACCCGCAACCGTCGGAGCCACAGTCCGGTGCTCTGCCAGTTGAGCTATTCCCACCACCACGACGATTATAACAACTACCCTGGGCCGACGGTCTAAGACTGCCGGTCGCTCCCCTGAGTTCGGAGCGGAGCACGGCGCTAATCCAAGGTCCACACAAGCACGGCTATCGCCTCTAGGCAATCGTGTTCCCCTCGGTGTTAGGCTAACCAGGTGAAGCATCGGCCGGCTGACCTTTTGTCCTGCAAAATCCCGCTCTCGCCAGCGGTTCTGAGCTGCGCTCTATCTGCCTGCTTGGTGGCTCCCGCTCCGCGCGCCCAGGCTGCCAATTGGAGCCTTCACGCCCAACCTGCGCGTCTGGTCAACGGCAGTCCGGTGTTGTTTCAGGTGAAGTCGCCTTATCGGCTCGAATCTCTGCGGGGCTCGTGGATCGGCCACAACTTTTCGTTCCGCTTCAATGCAATGAGCAAAACCTGGTATGCGCTCGCTGGAATCGCCCTGGAGACCGCCCCGGGATCCTACCCGCTCGAACTCACAGGCGACAAGCTTTCGACAAAAAAAACCGACAAGAACGTGACTTTTGCAAGAAACTTTACGGTCGGTCGGGGGGAATATCCCAAAATCAAAGTCAATCTCAGCGTGGAGAGCAAATTCACCGAGCCCAGCCCCGAGCAACGCCAGCAAATCGAAGAAGGCCGGCAGATCAAGAAAGACTACCTGAACCGTGTCACCCTCGATCCACAGTGGGCCGGACAATTCATCGCCCCCGCGAGCGCCGAAATCTCGGACGTATTCGCTTCCCAACGCATTTTCAACGGCAAAACCTCAAGCCCGCATCTGGGTCTCGATTTCCGCGCACCCAGCGGCACTCCGGTAAAGGCCATGAACGATGGTACCGTGCTGCTGGCGCGGCCGCTGTTTTTCGAAGGCAACTTCGTGGTCATCGATCACGGCCAGGGATTGCTCACGCTCTATCTTCATCTTTCCGAGTTCAAGGTCAAGGAAGGTGATCAGGTGAAACGCGGTCAGGTGATCGGTCTCAGCGGGGGCACCGGCCGCGCCACGGGCCCGCATCTTCACGCCGCCGTGCGCTGGCAGGGAATGTATTTAGATCCTGCGCAGTTGATCAAATTGCGCTTGCCCTGAAACACGCACCCAGCCAGCGTGGTTTTCAGGCATTCCCCCCTGACAGCCCGGTCAGGTTTCGGGCTGGAATATCGCGCAGCGCATCTTTCAGGCTCTCCTTCAGTTCCAGATTACGAATCAGCCGGTGCAGGTAATTCGGATGCACACCGAGAATGCGGGCGGCACTGGCATAGCTGCCCTGCGTCTGTTCAACCGCATCGCGAATCAGTTGTTTCTTCAACTGCTTGATCGCCGCGTGATACTTCGCTTGGGCAACCTCCGGCGGCGGATCCAGCTCCAGCAGCGATTCAGGCAAATCTTCGGGCAAGATCATCTCCGATGAACCCAGCACAAGCGCGTGCTCGATGGCGTTCTCCAGTTCGCGTACATTGCCCGGCCAATCGTATTGCACGAGACAGGCAAGGGCTTCGCGCGAAACCGGGCGCGGCTTCACTTTGCAGCGCTTGGCATGCTTTTGCATAAAATGGCGCGCCAGCATCGGAATGTCCTCGCGTCGCTCGCGCAAAGCCGGCATGGTAATCTGCAAAACCGCCAGCCGGTAGTACAAATCGTGGCGGAATTTTCCATCCCGCACAGCCTGTTCCAGCTTGCAGTTGGTTGCCGCCAGAAGGCGAATGTCGACTTTGATGGGATGCGTCCCACCCACCCGCTCAAACTCGCGCTCCTGGAGCACGCGCAGCAGTTTGACTTGCAGCGAGGGGGCGAGTTCGCCGATTTCATCGAGAAACACCACTCCGCCATCGGCAACTTCGAATCGTCCTTTTTTCTGCACGCCCGCCCCGGTAAACGCTCCCCGCTCGTGTCCGAATAAATCGCTCTCCAGCAACGATTCTGGAATGGCCGCGCAATTGATCGCCACAAATGGCTTGCCGGCGCGCGGGCTGTTGCGGTGAATGGCGCGAGCGGCCAGTTCCTTGCCGGTGCCGCTTTCTCCCTCGATCAATATCGTGGCTTCGGTCGGCGCAACCCGCTTGAGGAACTCATAAACCGCCTTCATGCGCACGCCCTCGCCAACCAGGCTGCGCTCCTGACCGATCTCCATCGTGAGGCGCTGGTTCTCGTCCTCAAGCCACTGCAAGCGGCGCGCGTTTTCCAGGGCAACTGCCGAAATGCCCGCAATCGCAGTCACCAGTTGCAAGTGTTCTTCATGAAAGCGTCGGTTGAGACTGTCGCTGTCGAGATAAATGCAGCCGATTACCCGCTGGAAAACAGTCAGCGGCACGCATAACAGCGAACGCACTTGGGAAGCAGCCAGACTCTCGACCTGCCGCAGGTCCCGGCTATTGAGCACATCGCTGCCGAGAATGGCGATGCCCTGCTCCAGCACCTGGCGTGCGACGGTTCGACTCACCTTCACCAGCGGCGCTTTCCCCGCCTGCCGCATCCGCGCAAACATGGAATTGAATTCGTGGCCTTCCCGGTCCGCCAGCAAAATTGCTCCCCGGCTTGCCGGCACCACCTCGAAAATCAAATCCAGCAGCTGCCCCTGCAATTCGTTGACATCGCGAATGGCGTGAACGATGCGGCTGATCTTTAATAGGGCGTTGAGATTTCGCGCCACGTGCGACGTGCCCGGCAATTCGCGCAGCAGCCGGTCGGGCTGCAGGTAGACCACGTCTTTCGGGTGAATGATCGTGGTTTCGGCCGTCGCCCGCGAGTCTTCGAACTCGACCCGACCCGCACCCGGCGGAACATCCTGGTCCCCCACCAGGAAGAGAAACGACGAATCGCCCGCAGCGATTTCGTCACCGTGCCGCAGCCACTGCTCTTCCACTCGCGTGCCGTTTACCAGAGTGCCGTTGCGGCTCTCAAAATCGCGCACGCGAAATCTTCCGTCTTGACTGCTGATCGAGCAGTGTTTGCGCGAGACCGAAGGGTCGGCCACGGCGATGCCGTTCGAGGCCTCCCGGCCAATGGTGACTTCGTCGTCAGACAGAGGAATGGCCGAATCTTTCAAGGGCCCGGACAGCACTAGGAGTCTGGCTCGCAAGCGTCCTCCGTCGCGCCTTTCTTATCACATCTTGCGCCCAAATTCATCGCCAAACTGGTTTTGTTCGGTTATCCGAATAGATAGGGATGCTATCTGAATGGATGGTGCTTCGCTCCGCGCTGGGCGGCCAGATGGGTTTATGCCACGGATAGACCCTGATGGATAAATGTTTTATTTGCCAATGGTTGGCGCTTCATCACGGTACCTGTCGGGCAGCGACAGATTCATGGCACACGACGTGCATTCTTAAGCTTGCGCCACGGCTTTGGCAAAAAGCGATGGGGGAAGCGCTTTTTCAGTTCGTGCCGAGCTTGGGCAGTCAGGGACTCGAAGGGCCCCCTCATCGAGCCCCTGATTTTTCTGTGGAAACGCAGCCCGTCCATGGTTTCCGTTCAGCCCCGATCTGCCCGGCCTATATCGCCGATCCGCGGCCGCTTAAACGATTCGCTCTTATTCTTCACCATCTCTCTCAGCGCACCTGTTCAGGAGTCATCAAACCAGAGCTTCCCGATCAACCTGTTTGATCGGGACAAACCTGTTCGGGCACACTTACTCCACTCGCCATAGAAGCCGCATTCCGGCTGGCTTGGGGCGAGGCTCGGCTTCTAAGCGGAGGACGCGCTTGAGACCGACCCGCCTTCTGCTCAAAAGCGAGCAAAGTGGGCAAACGCGGGGCCAGAGCGGCCGGGTCCGCCGGTTTGGCATCGATCTAGGAAGCTGAATCTTGCAATACCGGGTTGAATCAGTTGGCCGCTTAGCCGGCCGCGACCTCGGCACTTCTGATCGGTTGAGCCGCCGGCAACGCCTGGCCGTCACGATAGGTCACGCGGTTGCCGGAAATGGCCGGTACGCGTTCACCAGGAATGAGGATTCCGACCAGATTCAGCGGATCGGCAGCCGAAATGGTGATTGCGCCGGAAGAGGTTGTTTCCGAGGCTTCGCGACTTGTTGCCGGCGAAGAGTCGAGCTTCCGCATCGCACGCACCGATTCGACCGCCACCGGCAGAGCGAACTGCTCGCCCACAAACCCATCGACGAAACGTCCGCCGCGAATCTCACCGCGATCTTCCAATCGGCGAAACCCCAGGAGCAATTCGCGCCACGGTGGCAGGTTCGATTCGCGCACCAATATGTCCCGAAGCACAATTCCGTAACGGCGCAGCAGCATCCAGCAGGCTGCTTCGAGCGCACGGGCAGGTTCGACGGCTTCATCGGGGTGCAGCCGCGCCCAGCGCCCGGCACTGTGCCGCGGACGAGCTGCGCGTCCGCTGCCTTGACCGGCGCGGCGTTTGGGATCGATCAGCGACCGGAGATTGTCGAAGCCGTCAGCCGTAACCTGGCCCGCAGCAACCAGCTCCCACAGTGCGGTTTCGATTTCCGCTTTCAACTTTCCGGTAGCGCGCACAATATCGGCAAAAAATGATGCCCCGCGCTGCCCGATAAAATCCAACACCAGCCGCGCTCCGTGGCTTAGCCCGCTGTTTTCCGTGTGGGCGACGGTTGGGCGCCCTGGGTCTCGCCGATTTTGCCAGACCTGGGAATGGGCCGTCATCCAATCCGCGTCTTCACGCACAAAAAAAGTGATCGGCGCCACACTCGTGGGAATCACACGGCGCTGCCGTGCAGGCGCGTTGGATTGGGACCCGTTCTTCGGTTGGTTGGAATCGAGCGTGGCCGGATGTGGCGACAACCGGCCCCATCCCACGATGCCCGTCAAACAAAGCTGGTCGAGCCATTGCGGATCATAATCGCCCACGCGTCGCGCCAGCACTTGCCGCTCCCAGGCGTTCGCAGGAATCTCAAATCCCTGCAGTTGTCGCAACACTTCCAGCGTTCCCCGCTCGCCGTTCACCTGCGTTCCCGGAGCAACATGCTGCCAATGCAACAACCACTGCATGAAGTGAGCCTGGGTTACCGGCTCAATCTGTTGGCGCAGGGTGGCCACGGTCAACCGATGAATGCGCGCCAACAGCCGGCGCTCGCACCACTGGATATCAGCTTCTACGGGCTGTGTGGGGACAGCCGCCATCGCCTGTCCGGTCGAACGAAGCTCGACCGTAGTGCCCTTGAACTTTCCCCGCAAGACGGTCCCACTCGCTTCCATCCGCAAGAGAGCACTGGTGATCTCCGCCGCAGGAATGCCTAAAATCTCTTCGAGTTCGCTCGCCGTTGTCGGCCCCAGATGCGACATCCATCCCGTAATCATTGTTAATCGAGCCTCTTCCCGAGAAGGGAGGGCCGATTCCAGTTCAGCCAATGCAGGCGGCAAGCGCGCATCCGGAAACAGGACGGAGAATGTCCGGGCGCGCTCCGCCGCAACCCAATATCTCCGTTGCTCTGCAAGGGCACGGCTTGCGCGTCGTTCCTGGAGTAGCCGTTCGAAATAAAACTGCCACGGTCCAGTCTGAGGAGTGGTCATACTTTCTGGCAGCGCCACCAGGGTGTGCAATACATCATGCAACTCGTCGGCATCGCGCACATCGGGCCAGGCCTCGGCTTTCACCTGCGCGATCGCCGCCGGATCAAGACCTCCTACTTGTTCGAGCACCGACTCGGGCAACACGCGCCGCATCTGCACAGCGCGCGCGCGGCGCTCCTCGAGCGGAGCATCGTCCAAATACGCGTACGGGTTGGCATTGAGAATCTCGTGCGAAAACTGCGAGGGCACGGGTGTATCGACGGCCAGGCAGCGAATGCGTCCATCGGCCAATCCGCTCAAAACCGATTTCAGTCCTTCGACGTCCATTGCTTCGGTAAGCACATCCTTCATCACTTCGGCGACCAAGGGGTGGTCGGGAATTTTTCGCGGGCCATCAATGTTTTCGAAACACGCCGCCGCATCGGGAAAAACAGAGGCGAGCAAATCATCCGACCTCATGCGTTGAATCTGCGGCGGAACTTTCTTTCCATTCTGAAAACGCAGCAAGGCGAGCGCTCGGTTCGCGTCCCAGCGCCAGCGCGTTCCGAAGATGGGAGAGTCGAGCGCGGCCTGTTCGAGAATCGGCCGCACCGTCGCCGCATTCAGAAAATTGAAGACATCTCCCAGAGGAAAACTGTGTTGCTCAGCCAGGGCGATGTTCAAACCGTTATCGGTCGCTGCCGCCTGCAGCTCAAAATTGAATCCCACGCAGAATCGTTTGCGCAGGGCCAGTCCCCAAGCTTTGTTGATGCGCCCGCCAAACGGAGCGTGAATCACCAACTGCATGCCGCCGCCTTCATCGAAAAAGCGCTCGGCAATTACGGTGGTCTGCGTGGGTACGGCGCCTAGCACGGCCCGGCCTTGCAGGATGTATTCGATGGCTTGTTCGGCGCCGGAATCGTCAAGCCCGCATTCTTCTTTGAGCCAGCTCGCCGTTGCGGCAACTTCCGGCTGCGTGGCAGAAAATCCGACCGGTGACGTGTGGGGCAGCCGTTCGCTGATTTTTTGCCGCAGCACGCCGATGTGATGGGAAAGTTCTTTGGTGCGCGCGGGCGCTTCCCCGTTCCAGAAAGGCAGGCTCGGAGGCGCGCCATGCGCATCCTGCACCAGAACTCGCCCGGAGTTGGTTTCGATACGGCGGATCATCCACGACGTGTTGCCCAGCAGCATGATGTCGCCGCGATTGCTTTCGACCGCAAAATCTTCGTCGACGGTGCCGACCACAAGACCATCCGGCTCAGCGACCACGGCGTACAGCGAATTGTCGGGAATCGCGCCGCCGCTGGTGATTGCCGCCAGCCGTGCTCCGCGCCGCGCGCGAAGCTTGCCATTCACGCGGTCTCGGTGAAGGTACGCACCATATCGGCCGCGGCGGGCTGCGATTCCTTCAGCCAGCATTTCCAGAACGGAATGGAAAATTTCGCGCTTTAAATTGCGGTAGGGATACGCCCGCCGCAGGAGCGCGAACATTTCATCTTCATCCCACTCCTCGGCCGCGCACGCAGCGACAATCTGCTGTGCCAGCACATCGAGCGGAGATTCAGGAATCACCAACTGGTCCAAATCTCCTTGCCGAAGGGCGTGAACCAACGCCGCGCATTCGAGCAGATCATCTCGAGTCGTGGCAAACAATCTTCCCTTGGCAACCGCGCCGCGCCAGTGCCCGGACCGCCCCACGCGCTGCAGCCCAACGGCAATCGATCGCGGGGAATTAACCTGCACGACCAGATCGACCGTGCCCACATCAATTCCCAGCTCCAGCGATGCGGTTGCCACCAGCACGCGAACCCGGCCTTCCTTTAATTTTTTCTCCGCCGCGAGCCGCAACTTGCGCGACAAGCTGCCGTGATGGGCGGCAACATTCTCTTCGCCCAGGCGCTCCCCGAGATGGTGCGCGATGCGTTCGGCCATGCGCCGCGTATTGACGAAAACCAGCGTGGAGCGATGTTGCTCGACCAGCGCCACCAGGCGGTCGTAGACCTGGTCCCACATTTCGTTCGAGGCGACCGGCCCCAATGGCATGGGCGGAACTTCGACCGCCACGTCGAGCTTGCGTTGGTGGCCGATGTCGACGATGACGGCATCCGGAGGCTCGGCCTCCGGGGCGGAATCCCCGAACATGCCGGCGGTTTTATGGCCAGGGCGGCAGTCGCGCCCTTCCCCTTCCCCGGGCTCGCGGCTGCCCGTAAGGAAATGCGCCACTTTCTCGATCGGCTTCTGCGTGGCCGAAAGCCCGATGCGCACCGGCTTCTTGTTGGTCAGCGCTTCCAGTCGCACCAGCGAGAGGGTCAAATGGGCGCCCCGCTTGTCGTCGGCAAGCGCATGAATTTCGTCGACGATGACAGTCTCCACATCGCGCAAAATCGCGCGGCTCTTTTCCGCAGTGAGCAGAATGTAGAGCGACTCGGGGGTGGTGACGAGAATATGCGGCGGCCGCTTCAGCATGGCCCGGCGCTCGGGCATCAGCGTGTCACCGGTGCGAACGGCGGTGCGAATCTCCGGCATGAGCAGACCGCGTTCGTTCGCCATGGCGAGAATCTCCCCGAGGGGGACTTCCAAATTTTTCTGGATATCGTTGCCCAGAGCTTTCAGGGGCGAGACATAGAGAACTTCCGTACGATCCGCCAATTCGCCCGCGAGCGCCTTGCGCACCAACCGATCGATGCAAGCGAGAAATGCAGCCAGAGTTTTGCCTGATCCGGTGGGCGCAGAAATCAGCGTGGTTCGCCCGGCAAGAATGTGCGGCCAGCCCTGCTCTTGCGGCTCGGTGGGCGTGCCGAAGCGCTGGACAAACCACTCGGCCACCAGCCGATGAGCCCAAGCCAGAGAGAGCGGAACGGAAGCCATAAGAGCATTTTACTCAGCATTCGTTGTTTCGTAAATTGTTCGCCTTGAGGTATTTCCAATACAATCCGGAGTTGGAGGTCGCAGCCCGTTCCCTGGCTGGCCATACGGAGCGGGTCGAGGAAACAAAAGGGAAGTTGAGAGCCCAAGGGACCATCAGCGACAGGCTGCGCTCGATCAGGGCCGCCGTTGGCTGAACGCGTAAGGTGAGCCCGGATCGCCCGCGCAGAAATGTATGCAGTCCGCCATCCGCAACTCGGCTATACCCGCCGCGGCCTTACCGGTATTGTCCATCTGAAAACCAACAGGTCCACTTGCACTTGCGGCTTCGGCTTGGCAAGCGTCACCGCGAAGATCGTCTGTCTGACCAAAAATTCAAGAAGTGATGTGATCTACCCGACGCAAGGGAAAAAGGCCGGCTCTGACCAGAACAAAAAACCCACCGGACGCTTGCTTGGGGCGTGCTCGGGTCAGCATCCGATGGGCTACCGTTTCTCCTTACTCACCCTGTTGTTTTCAGGAGTATGTAGAAAAATTAAACACCGGAACTCGACGAAGTTCCGTCTAATTTTGTAAAGAGTTGTAAAACGTGTTTCTCGTGCGTCAACACCGTGCCCCGCGCGCTTTGGTGCTTGGCGCACTTTGGCGCATCAATCGCGCAGCGTCGGCATCTTTGTCGACACTAACTCGGTAAACCGTTTGTCCTTCCTCAACTCGGTAAACTCAGCATCCTTATAAACATCCTTGAAATCCTTATAACCCTCTTCCATCGCCTTTCTCAGATACTCGAGTGACTGATCGGAGAATCCCATCTTCGCGTATAGTTTCGCCACCGTGAAGTCGTAGCGCGCCCGATCCTCGGGGCTCGGAAGCTGCGCCTGCACGCCGCCCCGCGACGTTCGCGCAAACACATCCGGATCGAGCTCGATCGCATGCTGATATGCGGCCACCGCCGGGTCGAATTCTTTCTTCGAAAAAAGCGCCGCGCCCAGATTGTTGTAAAACGACGCCGAGTTTCCGTCGATCGCAATCGCCCGCTGATATTCCTTCACTGCCGATCCATATTTCCGGTCTTCATACATCACCACGCCCAGATTGTTGTACGGATCAGCGAAGTTGCGGTCCGCTTTAATCGACTTCTCAAACGATTTCTTCGCCTCTTTGTAGCGCTGCATCATCAGCTCGGTGATTCCGATTTTATTCAGCAGCTTCGCCGAGTTCGGTTCCTTGGCCAGCGCAGCGCGGTAATAATCGAGCGCATCCAGATACAGCTTCTGCATGCGCAACTCATCCCCGCGCTTGTCCAGTTGGTCCGCAGTCGCATCCTTCGCCGGCGGATCCACGCTGCGCAACAGCGGCGGTCGGATCTGTAATTGTTCAGAGTGCGCGGTCTGCGCCGCGGAGAAAGGAATCAAAGCGCAAACACAGAGGAAAATCAGAGAGGCGGGAACCAGCAAAACTCTCGGGCAGGACGTCATAGGCCACCCCCAGGCACGCCAGTTGAGCATATTCTGGCACAGTTTTCACCGGGCGGCGAAGATTT
>JASHRB010000283.1 GCA_030037575.1 Candidatus Sulfotelmatobacter sp.
ACCCACACGGTGCCCGCTTTTAAACGCGGAACCAGGTCATTCACCTTCGCGAGATTGTTCGACCAAATGCTGGCGCCAAGTCCGTACGGAGTACAGTTGGCGAGCTCCGCAACTTCCTCCACGCTGTCGAAGGCCGATGCCACGAGGACTGGACCAAAGATCTCTTCCTGACTGACCGTGCTGTCGGTTGCGGCTCCGATCAAAACGGTTGGCTTTACAAAGAAACCTTGTCCGCTATAGCGCGGACTTCCCGCGGCTGCCTGCGCGCCGTGTTTCAATCCCGCCTCGATATAATTCAGGACACGATCTCGCTGACCGGCGGAGACGAGCGGTCCCATCTGAGTTTCGGGATCGATGCCGGACCCCAGCTTGATGTGCTGAGCGGTATCCACCACGCGATCAAGAACGCGATCAAAAATCCGCCGTTGCACAAAGAGCCGCGATCCGGCAGTGCAAACCTGTCCGTGATTGAAAAAGATGGCCCCCGCTGCGCCATCGGCCGCGGAATCGGGATTCGCATCGTCCAATATGATGACCGGTGATTTTCCTCCAAGCTCGAGCGAGAAGCGAGTCATGTTCTCGATAGCAGAGTGGCCCACGCGTTTTCCCACTTCCGTGGAACCTGTGAAGGCGAGTTTGTGGATGCTTTTATGGGCGGCGAGGGGTGCGCCCGCCTCGAGGCCTTCTCCAGTCACAACGTTGAAAACTCCGGGCGGATAGCCGACCTGCTCGGCAAGCTCGGCAAGTCGCAGGGCAGACAGAGGTGTTTCCTCGGCGGGCTTCAGAATGATTGTGCAACCAGTGGCTAGCGCCGGGCCCACCTTCCATGCTGCCATCAGCAGCGGGAAATTCCACGGAATGACGGCGCCGACAACTCCCACTGGTTCCCGTCGCGTATAGGCGGTAATTCTCTTTCCCGGAGGCGCTGGAAACGACAGGTCCAGCGTGCGCCCGCCAATCTTGGTGGCCCAGCCTGCCATGTAACGCAAGAACTCCACGGTGCAGGGCACGTCGACGGCGCGGGCCATGGCTGCAGTCTTGCCATTGTCGAGTGACTCCACTTCGGCCAGTTGCTGCGCATCGGCCTCCACTGCGTCCGCCAGACGGAAGAGCAACCGCTCACGGTCGGCTGGGCGGAACTTGCTCCATGAGCTGTTAAGGGCGGACTGCGCGGCAGAGACCGCTTGGTTAACATCGTTGGCCTGACCGGCGGGGACCGTCGCGATCGTTTCCTCAGTGGCGGGATTGATCACCGGGAGGGTTCCGCCTGCCTGCGCATCAACCCAACGGTCGCCGATCAGCATCTTTTTGGAGTTCTTAAGGAAATCGAGAGTCTTCTGGGAAACCAGCATCTGAGCAATTGCCATCGCGTCCTCCGAGTCTGAGACCGCCTTCGGTCCGCGGGTCTTACTTCCGCGGAGAATAAGCTACGGCCTTGATTTCGATCACCAGTCCGGGCCGGGCAAGGCCGGCGATTTCAAGAATGGTCCACGTGGGGAATGGAGCGTGAATGTAACGGCTCTTGATTTCGACAAAGCGCCCCAAGTGTTTCTGAAGGCCCACGTGATAACTGACGAGTTCAACAATGTCATCGAGCGACGTACCGGCGCCTTCCAGAACGATTTTCAGGCGGTCGAAGGCGTTGACGATCTGGGTGTCGTCATCCGCTGGCATGGAGCCATCGGGATTGAGTCCGATCTGCCCGGCTATATAGATGAAATCTCCTGCCCGAACCGCAGCCGAGTAGGAAAACTTCTCGAAGATGGTTGATCCGTCTTTGGTGGCAAAGATCGGGCTTGAAGGATTCAACGACTGCTTGGCCATAAGGCTCCTTTTGAGCTTTCCGTCGAGGTCGCGAGTGCTCTAAAGACGCGATCCCGCTGGCGGATCCATCCCTAACAACAAGTGACCATAAGCTTCGCCAATGCTTTCCGGCTGCAGCAAGAGGTGTGAGCTCATAGCGTAGAAGTCGCGGAGCAAGCGCTCCGCCCGGCTGCCGCTCGGCAGAACACTTCCCCCCATAGCAGAAAACATGCGCTGACATGCTGTGACAGCCAAACGCGCGGAAACCGCGATTCGCATGCGAATCGCCGCTCTCTCTTGCGGCGTGGGCAGACGGCCGGAATGAGTGATCGAAATCACCAGCTCGGAGTCGTCGAGCAGAGTCTGGCGCAGCATGCTGAGGGTGGCATCTGCAGTCGCGACTTCGATCTGCGAAACCTTGTCATCGCGCTGGCGTAACTGGGTCGCGCCATTCACTCTGGTTTTCACCAGCTCAATAAATTCTTCCACCACTGCCGACGCGACCCCCAGAGTCGGCGCCAGAACCGACATGGCAAAGACGGAGTTCAAAGGGAATTCATAGAGCGGCTCCGCATTCGGGCAGGTCGGATGTTTCTTCCCAGTCTGCAGTTCGTTCCAACTGAGCCAGCGATGCTCGGGCACAAACACGTTGTTCAGGTAAACATCCTTGCTCCCGGTGCCGCGCATGCCCAGCACGTTCCAACTGGAGTGATCGATCTGGAAATCGTGCGCCGGTACCAGCAGAACACA
>JASHRB010000284.1 GCA_030037575.1 Candidatus Sulfotelmatobacter sp.
CACCACGTCGAGGTTCGCAACGGAGTGCTCGCCGGACGTTGCGCGGAGTTGTTGCAGGAGTTTTTTAGAAATAGGCGTTAGTTATTGGGTGGTTGATATTGGTCGGGCGACCAACAAGGAGGCTTAGACAAGAAGCAGGTTCCTCCATCTGCGCTGGGTGAAGATCGGAATGACCTTGGAATCTGCCCTTACTGAGAACTGACGGCTGAGACTCTTCCGGAGAGGTGCGTGAGCGGTTGAAACGATCCGCCTCGAAAGCCCTAAGCAACTTATCTCGCCGAGTATAGCCGAAAATACCGTATGTGCGGCGACTTTTGCACCCTTCACTGCTTTTGGCGGAGATTAGCACTTCCTTCGCCAACCGGCTAAGCTTCAGACCCAACGCTAGGCGTGCCTAGCGAGCGGTTGTATCGGTTAGCGCCCACTCGATTCGATCTACTTCTTCATGAATCACGCTGATTGCTTGATCATCGGTTGGATAGAGGAGGAGTGTTCGTCTCTACCGCGTGGCGAATCTTGGAGTTGCGATCCCGAATAAACTTGATTCTCTCTGTGATGTTGATAAAACCTCCAGCCAGTTTCGTAATCATCCATACGAAGAAGAGCCCGAACAATATCTCGACAGGAAGATGATCGGTTGCTCCGTCGGAGCGCTAGGCCGAGCAGTTTGGGCATACCTGGCCGGGCTGCGGTGCCGAGAACGGATTTGGAAACAGCGCCGAGTTGAAAAGCCACTGTGGGGCGATTAACAGCAGTACTGTGCCGCCGCCCCAGCCCCCGTAGCCCCCGCCGCTGCTCGGATTTGTCTTACAACCCGTCGACGTGATGGTACCCGGGGAGTAGTCGTCAACGGGCCCAAGCGCGTTCTGTGCATTCGGGTCACCACTTTGAATCAACTGATTGTTGTACTGCGTGGTTTCAATTTCTTCGACAGAAGGGGTCCCTTGGCTGGACTGACTCGAGCTTTGGAAAAGATTGATAATGTACTGAACCCAGCCTGGGGCGAATCCACGAAGATCCGTGAAGTTCACCGGGTCGTTCAGCACATATCCGTACAGGTTGGTATCCCCGCCCGCAAAAAGAATCGGGTCTTTGGCCGTCCAGCGGCCAATGGCTGGGTTGTAATCGCGCGCTCCGAAGCGCAGCAGCTTGGTGTCCTGGTCATATAAGCCGCCCGCGAACCCAAACGGTTGAAACCCCGGATTGCTGTCGCTGATCACGTTGCCGAATTCGTCGTAACTGATCTGTTCGGCTATTGCCCCGCTGCTAGTATTCACCACCACCCGCGGGCTTCCCAATTGATCAGAAAATATGCGATAGGTGATGCCGCCTGCGATCATGTAGTCCGGAGTCTGGGCCTGGCTTGCATATACGAACTGGCTGACAATATCGTTGCTGCCGTTCAGTTGGGCAACGATTCGGTTGCCATCGTACAGAAATCCAGTGGTCAGAGTGCCATTGACTTCTTTGCCGACGCGGTTATAGTTCGCGTCGGTAACGTAGGTAATGCTTTCGCCGCTGGGAAGCGTCACGGCGACCAGATTCCCGAGCACGTCATAGGTGTAGGTAGTGGTTTGTGAGCCTGCGGTCTGACTCTCCAACTCGCCATTTGCCGTGTAGGTGTATGACGTGCTGCCGTAGGTAAGCAGGCGGTCTTGCGCGTCATATGTACCTTTTGCTGTTCCCGATGAAGTAACCGCTTTTAGGCGGTTGGAGTTCGTGTCATAGCTGTAAGTGGAAACGGTAGTGCCGTTTTCTTTAACGCCAGTCAAACGGCCTGAGGGATCGTATGTGTACTTGAAAGCGTTCGCCACCCCTCCAATCGCTTCCGTTTTGCCGCTGACTCTTCCATTCGCATCGCGGGTAAATGAGGCGGTGTAGAGCGCGGAGCCTCCGTAACTTGCCGAATATCCAATCAGCTCCCCGAACGTGTTATAACTGCGAGCATCGGTTGCGCCGCCCAGAGTGGTTGCCGTGATCAGTGCGTTCGCATTCGTCGTAAGCGCCAGCGATCCGGCTTTTGTGAGCAGACCATCTTTGTCATAGCTGAAACTCACGCTGTTGGAACCGTTGATGCTTTCGGAAGCCACCCAGAAATTGTCGTTGTAACTGCGGCTCACAGCTCCCGCGACCGTTCCCGTCCACGTAGATGAAGTGGGGAGTGGGCCGTTGTAGGCGTACGCTATCGCCTCGCCGCCCGAAATCGAAGCGTGAGTTAAGCTGCCGGTAGTGCTGCTGTAAGAGTAGCCGATGGTTTCAGTTGGTGTTGCAGTCGATTTGAGCCTTCCGGCCGTGTCATACGTATACTTGACCATTTTTCCATCGGGACGGGTGATCGTCGTCAACTCGCGATCGACGTCGTAAGCATAGGTCGTCGCACCCGTTCCCGTGACTGTGGGCGGCGTGTAGCTGGATATGAGGTTCACGGACGTGAACGCGAAGTCGTGCGCCGATTTGCCGGGAGGTGTGACCGAGGTAAGGTTTCCGTTGTTGTCATAGGTAAAATTGATTACCCGTCCATCAGGCAGCGTTTTTGCCGTTATCCGGCCAGCCAGATCATGCGTAAACGCTGTGATCTGGTTCAGCGGATTTGTGGCACTGGCCAAAAAACCATTCGAATCATAGGCCAATGTGGTCACACGTGTACCCTGAGTTGTGGTAGATAGACGTCCATGGCTGTCATAGGCAAATTGAACAGGAAGCAGGGTGCCGACTTGGATGCTGCTGATGCGCTCGAGCGAGTCAAGGACAGTAGTTGTCTTGCGAAGGGCGGCACTCGTGTTTAAGTAAGTCAGATCGGAAACGGAGAATACTGAAGTTGAAGTGCGGCCATTTACGGTGGTTGTGTCCGTCTGGCTGGTCAGACTGAAGGGATCGCCGGGAGTTCCTACGCTGGCGGTCCTGCTGCCGGCGGTAGTCATCGTCAGCTTGCCTTTGGTCAGAGTTCCGCTGAGGGGCACAGCAGTTTGCAATCCCCAGCGCGGGTCAGGACCCAGCGTCGTGCTACTCGAGGTTCCGTCAGGCAGCGTGAGATTTTGGAAAAACTGGCCACTACTCTCCGTGTCGGCGTATGTTCTCTGCAGTCCGTCCGGCCAGGTGTTTGTCAGTTCTTCGCCGAGAACGCCCGTATTAACCTGGAACGTGCTGGTCCTTCCCAGCGCTGTGGTCGTAGTTACGCTGTACCCAGAACTTGACGTCGCATTAGTCAACGTGGTGGAACCGCCGGCCGGATCTGCGTCTACGCTCAATCGGCCTTGACTGTCGTAGGTGTAGTTGTAAACGTTGCCGTTGGGGTCGGTGCGCGAGGTGATCAGCCCTCCGCTACTGTTCACGAATAGATTTACGTCGCCAGCCGGGTCCGTCACCTCGCTCAGGAAGGCATTGCTATCGACACTCAGTGTGGTGATTTGTGAATACGGCGAGGTGATGGAGGTGGCATGTTCAGAGGCGTCGCGGGCAATGGTTGTGACATTTCCACTCGCGTCCGTTACCGAGATCAACTTGCCCACTGCGTCGTAGCCGAACTGGTATTCCAACGCTCCGGTTAATGGCTTGACAGTCTGGATGTGCTGCCCTGACGCATTGAATACGTAGACTTCGCTGCCGTCCTTCGACGTCAACATCGTGTTTCCGTTGTAGGTCACGGGGGTGCCAAGTTGCCACGCACTTCGTTGACTGCCGTCGCCTAAGAACAAGATGTTGTTGCCCGCGTCGTAGACGTGGTGAACGTTCAGGGTCCAACCTCCGATACTGGCCGCGTCTTCGCCAGCGACGGGATTCGCACCGCTTCGTCCAGGCGCACGATCGCCTTCATAATGCAAGGAAAATCCGGTTCCCACGATCGGCACGTCTTCACCCAGACTTTGATTTTGGCAGCCGATGCTGGAACCTCCACTCTGGGAGCATGGATCATCCACATTGTTGCTCGGCGCGCCTGGAGTCAGCGTGAAGGTGAGCGTGAACTTGATCCCGGGGATGCCGGAGTCAAAATTGCAGTCCGCCGTTCCGCTGAAAGTTGCGCCGGTTTTCTCGAGCACGCCGAGGCTCGCCGGAAGAGCATAGGTAAAGCTCTTCGGTGCACAGGCTGAAGTAAATGGCCCAACTAAGAGGTCCGCGGGTTCGGTCGTTGTATTGCCACCGCAAATGTTTGTGAACGTGCCGTCGAGAAAAACGTCTTGAGATAGCGTGTAGGTATTACTGGTTTCATCTATTGCTAATGTGAGGCCAATAAGAGGCGCTCCGCTGCCGACTGCGCTCGCGCTGCAGCCCGCAAAACTCCCCAGTCCTGTGCCCTGATCATTGACGGAGCCCGTTCCACTTAAGCTTCCCCCGACCCAGGTGCATGCGGATGTGGTAGACGGGACAAGTGGGGCCGGACTTTGCATCTGATGGCTTACGGTCCACGTGTAGGCGTCCTGATTGTCCGGACCTGAACCGCTGGCACTGATGGAAATGGTTCCTTGCCAGGAGGGAATGCTCTGCCATGCACCGCAAGTTTGCGCCGCAGTCGGTAAACAAGTCAGAACTATGACGGCCAAACTGAGTACGAAACTCGTGCTTACAGGTTTCATCGCAGTCCCCCTAATTTAGTTTTCGGAATGCTTTTTCTCCCAGTTAACTGCCGGGTTCTCCGCTTACCGGCTTAGCGGGCTCTCACTTTCTAGCCGTACGCATGGTGTCTAAAGCTTCTGACTGCGCGGAAGACGAACTGGCCACCACTGCTCTTCACTTATGCGCCAGTATCGTCTTGCTCTCTGTCTGGCTAACATGCAAGCTCGACTCCAACACTCCAAGCTTGCAGCTCAGGCGCACAACTTCGCGCTGTTGCGCCGCCAGCAGCCGCTGCTGTTTGCGAATCATGCTCGCTCAGCGCCGATTTGCCGTTGCTGTTCTTTAATAGCGTTCAGCATCGCCCAGATGATTGGGTCGTTGTTCACCAGCAGATAGCCCTTGCTGTTCTCCGAGACCGCTTCGGGAATCGCCCTCTGCACTTCCTGCGCCACAAATCCGACGTGGTCCTGGTGGTCGCTGATGCCCATGGCGTTGTCGTTCTCATAGCGATAGAGCACGGGATTGATCTGCATGATCTGGCTGAGGCCAGGGCGGAACCTGCCATCGAGATTCTTCAGCCTGCGTGCCCCACGAACCGCCGCCGGGCTTATCGGCGCCGCCATTGACCGACAGAAGAGTGTCAGGAGCGGTGGTGCCGATGCCGACATGGTTGTTCACAGGATTGAGGGCGAGCACGCCGCCGTAGCTCTGGATCCATTTGTAACTCGCGGTTCCATTGGTTCCAAGCAGCAGGCCGCTGTTTCCCGAGGGTTCGCCTGAGGGCGGCGCCGCCGCAGGACCATTGATGTGCAGCGGGGCAGCTGGGGTGCTCGTCCCGATGCCCACGTCACCGCCGCTGCCCAGTACTAAGGCATTGCCCTCGCCCACGACCGCGTAGGCTCCGATGGTAGTGGCGTTGTTGAGCGATCCGGTCGAGAGAGAGGCCTCATAACCAAAGAAGCTGTTCGCAGAGGCGGCGATTGCGCTGCCGTCACTAGTCAGGCCCGACAAGGCACCGACGCTGGTGTTGCCACCGCCCGTGGTGTTGGAGCCAAGCGCAACCGCTCCTGCGGCGGTGTTATCGCTGCCTGTAGTGGTGTTGTTGGCGGCAAAACCGAGAAACGCGTTTTCACTGCTGCACAGCACCGAGCTCGTAATGTCAGAGGCCGCATCCCAGAGCGGAATGTAATCGAGCGTGCCGCCGCTGGTAGTCACGTCCGAGGAGGTGGCGGGCGCAGGCGAAGCAATGGCGGCATTACTGGTCGCAGAACCCGCGTTGGCGTTGGGCGGAGCCGCCATCACAAAAGCCGAGGGCGGCAATCCCCCAATGGTTGCCGCGTCCCCCGCCTTCATCGCATACGGCACGCTCACCAGAAAGACTCGCGGCTGTTCGGGCTGGCCCTCGATCTTCACCCCGAGCCACTGTGCCTGCCCGCTGGTGAAAAGATTCGCCAGCAAGCCGTTGGCCTGCGTCAATCCTAAATAAACCGAGTATTGGCCCGCACTGCCCAGTTGCACATTCTGGGTCTCGGTCCACAGAGCCTGCCCGCCGACTGCAGTGTTGTAGAGCGAAAAGGTGATGCTGGCGGTGCCGCTCAGCGGCGTTCCACCTTCATCGACGGCAACATTGGAGAACTGAATCACCGGCGGCACGGAAACCGAAGCCGAGGATATTGCGGCATTCTGCCCAAATCCCCATGAGACCAAGCATAGACACGCGACAGCAAACCATCCAAGACGAACCTTCATGGCGCCTCACAGAAGAAAGACGAACAGTTAAAGATC
>JASHRB010000285.1 GCA_030037575.1 Candidatus Sulfotelmatobacter sp.
AAGCCGGAGAGCGCCAGCTGCAGGCCGGATTCATCAATGAGGCCAGAAGCGATTTCTTGCCGCAGCCCGGCGAGCACGACCCGCGCGGCTTCCACCATGATGGCATGGCCGTGAGCGGCCGCCAGCGAGCGCATCGGCGGCGGGCGCAGCAGTTCATCGACGGAGGGCAGCCGGCGAAAGAGTTCAGCCCGGGCATCGACTTTCACAAAAGAATTATCCCATGCACCCCTACAAAGTATGCAGATAGGCGAGCAAATCCTGCACATCCTGCGCATTCAGCACCTGGCTATAGCCGGGCATATCGGGACGGCCGTTGCCTATGATGTCGGTGACGCGCTCATCGTTGGCGGGCAGGCCGGTTTGCGGAAGGTATGGATGTTGGAACAGGCCTTTCAATCCCGGACCTTTCTTGCCTTTGCTGGAATATGGCCGATGGCAGCGATCGCAGTAGTTGTCGTAAATTTTGCGTCCGGCGGCCTGTTGCGGATTTAGGCCTAACTCGGCATCGGATTGGCGGCGCTCGATGTGGCATGCGCCCAGCATGGCCATCGCCAGGCAGGCGGCCAATGCCATTCGCATCCCGCCTGCGAGTTTCATTCCTCCACCGGTGGGCGGACAGCCTGCGGTGAGATTCGCGCCGGGCATGTTCCTGGTTATTCCCGCTTTCATTTTAGCTCCCGGCTTTGAGCGCCGCGCCGGGGTCACGGGACTTACAATCATAAAGGAGCCATGCCGATTGGGTTGAAGCGCGTGTATGAAGCGGCAGCGGCGGCGGACGGCTGCCGCGTGCTGGTGGATCGGCTGTGGCCGCGCGGCCTGAACAAATCCAAGGCTGCGGTGGACCAATGGCTTCGCGCTCTGGCCCCTTCCAACCAGTTGCGCCGGTGGTTTCACGCCCATCCGCAACAGTGGGCACGGTTTCAGAAGCGCTACCTCGAGGAGTTGTGCGGTCCTGAAACACAGGAGGCTCTGCAAAAACTCCGCGCTCTTTCGGGGAAACGAAAACGCCTCACGCTGCTCTATTCCTCCCGCAATGAAGTGCACAACAATGCCGTCGTGCTGCGGGATCTGCTGGAGGGGATGCGGAAAGCGCCCACCGGCTCTGCTCCAATTCGGCATAGGCGAGCGCCAGCGAAGCCGCAGCGCGCCTGATTTCGGTACTGATCTAATTCAGCGTTCTGAGCAAATCCCGCATCAATTACATCACACGAAAAAGGGCTAATCGCGTGGTCGGAAGCCGCATGATTATCCCTTGCTTGTTTGGTGGGGCCTCTGGTATCTTGAAAAACGGACCGCGAGTGCTTCATAGCGCTCGTGACTTTCTTCCGTCCAAGGAGAAATTTTGGTTCTGACCCGCCGCTCGTACCGGCGGGTTGTTATTTGCGCTTCAAGTCGCCACTCCAGCTAATTCAGACTTCTTCAAGCGGTACACGCTAGGTTTTCTGCCGATGCCTCTTATTACGGCATCGATCTCGCCATTTTCGTGCATACGCTTGAGAGCACTCGATACCGTGGATGCTTTCGTTTTCTCACCGATTTCCGGGGCGGCAGTTTTGAGCCTCGCCAACACCTGCTCCGCCGTGAAGTCTTGTTTCAATTCCGAGACGACTCTCACAATCGCGTTCTGCAAGTCTCCGCGCTTGATCTTGTTGTCAGGCTCGTCGCGCTTCGAGAGTTGCCAGACACGCTCCAGCGCTTCGAGGTCTTTCCGGCATCGATCCTCGATTTCCTTCTTGAGCCGTAAATATTCGCGCTCGTACATTTCGACCGTCACAGGTTACCGCAGACCCGCTCTGGATGCAACAGAAAAATGCGCTTGCAGAATAAAAATGTAATGCAAAGCAAATCATCATAACGAACGTTGCTATTGGGATGTACACAATTGCACACACAATATATAGCGGTATTGCAATATTTATCTTGACATATAGTGCTAAAAGATATACTACTTTAGTAATCGGTTTTCACATGCAGATGTATTGTGCATGTGACGATCACTTTAGTGATGTACACATGCTATCGCTTTCCGAATACAGTTTCAATCGGATACCTTGAGACAACTTTAATGGCATAAAAGGTGTTGTCGAAGGTAGAGGTGTGTGCGTCTAATCAGAGGGGCGTTGCGAAAGGAGAAAATATGCCACAGGCGGAAACCCGGACTACAACAGTCCGTCTCCCCCGTCCTGTTTATGACCAAGCGCGTTGTCTTGTGGACAAGGAAAGTAGAGGTCGGACGCGGATCAGTCTCAATGATTTGATTGTGACTGCGATTACGGCTTACCTGAAAATGTACAAACGGAAGCAGATTGATGCTGCATTTGCGGGCATGGCCGAAGATGCTGATTATCAGAAAGAAGCCAAACTACTCGTTGAGGAATTTGAACATAGTGACTGGGAGGCCCTTAGAATCGAGGAAGAAGATTTAGAGGGAGAACTGGCCTATGCCTCAGACTCTTCGCGGTGATGTGTATTTCGCCAATCTGGAACCTGTTGTGGGTTCCGAGCAAGGGGGGACGCGACCTGTCGTAATAGTCAGCCGAGATGCTCTGAACAAGTTCAGTCCTATCGTGGTTGTCTGTTCAATCACCGATGCTGCGAATAAGACCAAGATTTACCCTAGCCATGTCAGAGTTCCCGCTGGGACGGCTGGGTTGAAGCTGGATTCGATTGTGATAACCGAGCAAGTCCGTGCGATCAACAAAACTCGGCTCACAATGCACATCGGAAAGTTCGACAAAGCTGTAATGACTAGCATTGAAGCGGCGCTAAAGATCACACTCGATCTGCCGTGACAAGTTGGCTTGTGAAAAGGGTGAAACCCCGCTCAGCAAAATGGGCGGGGTTTTTTCTGGGGCAACAAGAACGCCGAATTAGATCAGTGCCCTGATTTCCGCTTCCGCATTCCCGCGACCGGCTTGATTTAAAATCTGCCCCATGCGCGCCGTTTTCGAATGGAATTTGGGCACGCGCACGCTGGAGCTCGGCAGGCGCACGCTCATTATGGGCGTCGTCAATGTGACCCCCGATTCCTTTTTTGACGGTGGACTCTATTTCGAATCCGAAAAGGCGATCGAACACGGGCTGAAACTGCTCGCCGAAGGTGCCGACATGGTTGACATCGGCGGTGAGTCGACGCGGCCGGGGGCGAAAGTGATGGCCGCTTCGCGGGGGATCCGAAACCCAGCAGCGCCCCCAGATACGAACCAGCCGAAAATTCCAGTCAGCGCAGAGGAAGAATTGCGGCGAGTGCTGCCGGTCATCACCGGCATTAAAAGAGTCCGCGCGGATGCGATCATTTCCATCGACACCTACCGAGCCAACGTGGCTCGGGCGGCGGCGGGAGCAGGCGCAGAAATCGTAAACGACGTCAGCGGACTGCGCTGGGATCCGGGCATGAGGAAAACCCTTGCCGAGATCAACTGCGGTGTGGTCTTGATGCACATGCGCGGCAGGCCGGAGGAGTGGCGGTCGCTGCCCCCTCCGGGAGATGTGGTTCGGCTGGTCAAGCATGAGCTCAGGGACTGGGCTCGGGCGGCGGTGCAGGCAGGAGTGCGTCGCGAAAGAATTGTGCTCGATCCGGGTTTTGGATTCGGGAAGAACTTTGAACAGAATTATCCGCTGCTGGGGCGCTTTCAGGAATTGCAGTCGCTTGGCTTTCCCTTGCTGGCCGGCACATCCAGAAAGTCGTTCATCGGCCGTATGCTGGCCAAACAGGGAAAAGATGCGGCGGTTGCCGAGCGCTTGAACGGCAGCCTCGCGGCCGATACCGTGCTGATTGCGAAAGGGGCGCACATCATCCGGACCCACGATGTAAAAGCGCTGGCCGAAGTGGCACGCGCAGCCGATTTGATTCTTGAAGAGCGCTGATTCTGCGCTCGGGCCGCGACTTCAAATTCGACGGTGCGGCGCGGAGGCGTTCCGCCGCTCTTGTTTGCCGGGGCGTCAGATCGAAGTTAAAACGCCTTCCCCGAATCCAACAAAATTGTCACTGGTCCCTGGTTCGCCGACTCCACCTTCATCATTTCTTGAAAGCGGCCGGTCTCGCAATGCAAGCCGGCAGCGCGAGTACGCTCGACAAAAAGCTCATAAAGCTGGCGCGCTTTGCCGGGCGGCGCCGCGGCGTCGAACGAGGGCCGCTTGCCGTGGCGCACATCGCCGTAAAGGCTGAACTGCGAGACTGCCAGCACGGCTCCCCCCGCCTCCTGAACGCTGCGGTTCATCTTGCCCTGATCGTCCTCGAAAACGCGCAGGCCACAGATTTTTTCGGCCAAATAAACCGCGTCGACTTCCGCGTCGTCGCGGCCAACTCCCAGCAACACCAGCAGCCCAAGGCCGATCCTGCCGGCGACTTCTCCGTTTACCGTGACCTGGGCGCGGCTTACCCGCTGTACGACGGCACGCATCTGGTTTGACCGTGACGGGAGACCCGTTTAGGATGCTGAAGGTATACCACAGGCGCCAACCTCATAAAGTTCGGCGCGTCCTTTACAGCCTTTTGGTGGATCGTTAGACTACGCGTTTCGCCTCTTCCGAAGCCAGCAGAACCAAAGCCGGGGCGGTGCGGGCCTCGGGCAAGGACGAAGGCGGCGATCGTATTTTCTGGGATGAAGAGGGTTGGGCTTGCGTCCGGGGAGCCTGCATCCTGAGCAGCAAATTTCAAATCAAAGCGAAGCGAGGAGAAACATGGCAGCCGTTGACGAGAAAGTAAAACAAATCATTGTCGAGCAGTTGGGTGTGGACGAGGGTGAGGTCACTTCCAGCGCCTCATTCGTGGACGACCTGGGCGCAGACTCTCTCGACACCGTCGAGCTGGTGATGGCATTCGAGGAAGGTTTCGATATCGAAATCCCCGACGAGGACGCGGAAAAAA
>JASHRB010000286.1 GCA_030037575.1 Candidatus Sulfotelmatobacter sp.
GTTGCTCCAGCGTTCCATCGGCCAATACGACAAGCACAGTGGTATGTTCGCCTGTGTGACTCAATGCCTGAATTGGAACGGAGGGGATGTTGTCCTTACGGTCCAACTGAAGATAGGCTTCCGCGTACAGACCGGGCAGCAGAGCCCGCTGAGGATTGGGAACATCGACTTCGGTGTGCATGGTGCGAGTGTCGGACCGAACGTCGACTGAGAAGCGCGCCACCTTTCCCGGAAACATCCGATCGAGCGAGGGAACGCGAACGTTCACTGGATCTCCGATCCGGATGTAATGAACGTAGGCCTCCGGAACCGGGATGACGAGGCGGAACAGGTCGTCTTCCGAGAGCCTGACGAGAGGTATGGCCTGAGTACTCGATCCGATCCCAGCCTGCATCAGCGTTCCAAGATTCGCGTATCGTTCGGTGACAACACCAGAGAATGGCGCGGTGATTTTGGAATAGTCATAGAGGCTCTGGTCGTGAGCGAGCTTGGCTTTGGCTGCGGCGAGCTGGCTCTGAGCAGCGTCCAGGGCTGCCTGCCCGGCATCCACTTGCGAGCCTGCCGCCAGGTCTTTTCCTTGAGCATCATCGACTTCTTGCTGAGCGACAATGCCGGGTTGACTTTCGAAAACTCCGTTCAAACGTGTGTATTCGAGATGCAGGGCTTTGTACTGCGCTTGATAGCGTGCCAGTTCGTGCTGTGCCCGGATCACTTGATTGCTGGCGTTCTTGATCTCCGCCTGATCTTGTTCCAACTGTGCTTCCAACTCGGGGATTTCTAGGACGGCCATAACCTGGCCGGCTCTGACGTGCGTTCCGTAGTCCACCTTCAAATCTTTGACGTAGCCGGATTCCTTCGCATACACGTCAATCTCCTGAAAGGGCACCAACTCGGACGAGAGCGTAAGTTCCCGGCCAAGCGATTTCTTGACGACCTTAGTCACTCCCACCGTCACCGTCGGCCCGCTCGCATGAACCCGGTTGTTCACGTTTCCTGAACAGGAAGACAGCACGGCACCTATAGTCGCAATAGTCGCTATGAGTACAGCGCGAGAGTGGGGAGTTCGCTTCTTAGAAACTCGCGCCGTGCGTGATCTAGTGCGGTCCTGAATCATCTGTGCGTTGACCAGCTTTCTCTTGAATTTCCTGACCAGCAACTTCAGAAGTGCTCCACTTCTTGACTTTGGCTAGCCTGTTTTCTTTGCAATCTCGTTCAATTTGGCTATGGAGAACGAACTGGAGCGGCAAAAATCGATCACTCTCTGTTCCGTCTGTTGCAATTCGGCTGCGACGTCCGCAACGGCACCAGCGATTTCCAGGGGTACTGTGAGGACGCCGTGACGGTCGCCGTGCAGCAGATCGCCGGGGTGTATCTCTATGCCTCCCACGTTGACGACACAGCCAATGTCAAAGATGTGTGCATACGCGTGGGAAACGGCTAGGCTGCCGGCGAAGAGCTGAATGCCCATGATGCGCACCATCGGCACCTCGCGTACCGCACCGTTCGTTAAATACGCAACGCATCCCAGCGCCTGTAGGATGGCGGCGTGCATGTCTCCTACAAAAGCGCCGCGGCCGGGGGGATCGTCCATGTCTTCGAGTACCAGGACACGTGGCGAAGGCAATTCAAGGACGCTGTTCCAGAAATCGGTGCGGTCGTGGAATGATCTTCCAACGATCGGCGGCTCACCGCTGCGGAGACGCGCGGTAACTGCATAACCGACCGTCGGCGAAGCATCCGGGAAGATGCATCGAATGCTCGAATCCGTGAAGCCAGTGTTGCGCAGCCTGACGTTAAACGTCTCGACTGCGTTGGCGACCATGCAAGTGTCAAATTGTCGAAGCGCGTCCAACTCTTCTTCAGTCAGCACGGAAGTGATGGGCATGCATGTTCCTTTCACGACATCACTCTTCAAAAATCAGACAGCCAGTTCCTTTTGCTTGGCCGGAGACGGAAAGCCTTTCGCGGCAAGCGCTCCTTATTTCAAACACATGACAGCATTAAGAAATCCTGAAGTGTTTCTGAAGTTTTCATTTCTACGGGCTGGCATGAACCTGCTATAGCTATTCAGAAAGCCCTAGCGGGCTCAACCCGAAAGCAGATCGCTTAATCCAGCAAATGACATACGGCAGACAACGTGATTGGTTGGATTGAGTTGCGCCACGGGGGACGGAGTCGGGTGTCACTGCAAACACTGCGAGCAGAAGAGTGCGACACAATCGCCGATAGTGTGAAAAAAGGCGGCCGCTCAGGCCGGCCGCCCTCGTGTTTTGGTTGACTAACCCTAGAAAGTGATTTGCGCTTTAATCTGAACAGCGCGCGGTGCATCGTCGGCCCCCAGGAACGAGCCGAAAATGCTGGTCGGTGGCCCCACCGTCGTTAGAATGCTTCCAAACTGCGGATTGGAAATGTTGCCAATCGGCTGATCGAAATTGGGATGGTTAAACAAGTTGAAGGCCTGCGCTCCGACCTGGAACTTCGCTCCTTCCCAGTGAGGAATGTGGAAGGTTTTCATTAGCGCCATATCGGTATCAAAGAAAAACGGCCCGTAGAGTTGGTTCCGGCGTTGCGCACCGAAAGTGGCGATGCCTCCTGGACCAACCGCCGAGGGAAATTCGGCAGGGGTCATGCACGGAGTTGTGGTTGCCGAGGAACTGCAGGAGAGGGGGCCGACCGTAGAATTCGCGAACATATCTAGACCAAGTGCCGGGCCGTAATTGTAGGCGCCCAGCAAAGCCGTGTTGTTTCCGTCGATCACCGTGAAAGGAAAACCTGTGTGGGCAAAGACCGTGCCGGAAATGGTCCAGTCGAGCAAGTAACCCACCCAACCTTTCAACTGCGGCGTGTCGTAAACATACGATGCGGTAAAGTTTTGCCTCGAATCGTAGTCGGAGTTGCCGTAGTTGTATTGCCTTAGGTTGTAGGGGTTCTGCCCTGCCAGGATGCTAGTGTTCGTATCAAAGTTGAAGGGCAGGAATCCGCCGTTGGAAATGTCGTCCAGCGCATGACTCCATGTGTAGCTGGCTTGCACTTGTAGCGATTTCGACATGTGCCGAGTGAATTCAACCACCAGTCCGTTGTAGTTCGAGATACCGGGATTGGAAGCTTCGCTTACCGTCGAGAAACGAGGATCCAGCGGCGCCGTCGGCAGACCGACGAATGAACTGATCGGAACGCCGTTCGCAGCCGATAAGCTGCCAACACACGCACTTCCACAGTAAGCATTCATGGCAGGATTCAACAGAGCCAAATTGCTGCCGTGATTCCCGACATAGTTGAGGGCAATCGACATCTTCGATCCGATTGCCTGCTGAATTTCGAAATTCCACTCGTAGTACGTAGGGTATTTCACGTGGTCAACGGCATTGGTGACCACCGGCGGAGTAAAGAGCGGCGCCACAGCCTGGATCTGGGCTAGGTTTAAGCCCGAGTTGAAGCCTGTGACAAAGGCGCTATTAGACGCTGTAGTTGCGGTCTGTGAGCTGCCGGGAAGGCCGGGAGCCAGTTGCAGCCCCGAAGACACAAATGTGTTTTTCAACGGAGAGTTGGTGTCAAACGCCGAGGACAGTAGTCCCGGGAAGATATCGGAGAAGATTCCAACGCCCCCGCGAATTACAGTGTTGCCGCGTCCAAATGGCTGCCACGCAAAGCCAACACGCGGCTCCCATCCGAAGTTCTGATAACTCGGCAAAGCTTGGTGCAGGCCGCTGACGATTGCTTGGTTATAGGGCTGGCTGGGATCGTGCGAGATCGTGTCGAATGCACC
>JASHRB010000287.1 GCA_030037575.1 Candidatus Sulfotelmatobacter sp.
TCATCATGTGCCCGGTCATCTTGGGAAACCAGAAATAGGTCCCGGCGAAGATCCCGAAGATCGCCGCCACGGCCATCACCAAGTGGAAGTGGCCGACCACGAAATAGGTGGCGTGGAGCATGATATCGATGGAGGGCTGAGCCAGGAAGAACCCGCTGACGCCGCCGCTGATGAACATGGAGACGAATCCCAGCGAAAACAAGGAAGCGCTGTTGATGCGCAGCTTCGATCCGTACAGGCTGCCCAGCCAGATCAGCACAATGATGGTGGAGGGGATCGTGATGATGAGAGTTGGGAATGAGAAAGCCAGCGATGAAAGCGGATTCATTCCGCTGACGAACATGTGGTGCCCGTACACCATGTAGCTGAGTACGGCCAGGGCTCCCATGGAGTAGATCAGCACGCGGTGGCTCAACATCGGCCGGCGCATGTTGGTAACCAGAATGTGGGAGACAATGCCCATGCCCGGCACAATGGCGATGTAAACCTCAGGATGCCCAAAGAACCAGAACAGGTGTTGCCAGAGTAAAGTCGAGCCGCCCGAGTGCGGCAGAATCTGGTCGCTGATCACCAGGTTGGAGGCCACGAAGAAACTGGTTCCGGCCACATGATCGAGAATCAGCAAAATGCAGGCGGGCATCAGCACGGCAAAAGCGGTCAAGCCCATGACGGAAGTGATGAACCACGCCCACGCCGTAAGCGGCAGCCGCATCAGCGACATGCCTTTGCAGCGCATATCGAGCGTGGTGGTGATGAAGTTCAGAGAACCGAGCAATTGGCCCACGCAGAAAAAAGCGATCGCTGTGGCCCAAAGAATTACCCCCCAGCCCTGTCCCGGTCCGGAAATCGGGCCAACCGCGCTCAACGGCGCATACTGCGTCCAGCCGCCCAGCGTGGGACCATCGCTCACAAAGAAAGACGACATCAGAATGATGAAGCCGGTAAAGGTGACCCAGAACGACATCATGTTGAAGTGGGGGAAGGGCATGTCTTCGGCGCCGGTTTGAATGGGCAGGAAGAAATTGCCGAAGGCCGCAAACGGGGCTGTGGTGAGCACGAAGAAGACCATGATCGTGCCGTGCATGGTCATCAGCTGCAAATAATATTCCGGAGTCATTACGTCGCCGGGGGCGCCGTTTTTGGAGAGCAGATGCAGTCCCGGAATGGCGAAATTGGCAAATCCCAGGTGCAGGCGCATCAGCCAGGAAAGCACCATGCCGACGATGACCGCGATCAGGGCCAGTCCGTAATACTGCTTGCCTATCACCTTGTGATCCAGGCTGAAGACATGCTTCCGGAGGAAGCTGGTTGGGGCTCCGTGCTGCGCGGCATGGGCGGACATATCGTGCATGGTGGTCACCTCAAAACCGGATGTTGGTTGCCTTGCAATTCCCTCTTTCTCCACCGGCGCCTACTGCAGCGCCGCCTGCTGCTTAAGCCAGGCATCGTAATCCGCCTGGGACTTCACTTCCAGATAGGCCTTCATGTTGTAGTGTCCGAGGCCGCAAAGCTGGGTACAGACGATCTCATACTTGCCAATTTTGGTCGCCGTGAAATGAATTGAAAGGTCTAACCCCGGCACAAAATCCTGATGGACGCGCAACTCCGGCACATAGAAGGAATGCCCCAGATCTTTGGAGTGCATCAGCAGATGAATCTCGCGGTTCACGGGAATCGCCATTTCCGCGGTTACGATGTCGTCTTTGGAATCCTGATCGTTGGTGGTATCGAGACCGTAGAAATTGGCATTGGCCTCGCTAATCAGGTTGGGGTGAATCGGACCAAACTTTCCGTCGGGGCCGGGATAGCGAAAATAAAACGCGAACTGCCCCGCCTGCACCTGCACCGGCAAGGCGTCCGGCGCGGGCGGTGTGAAATAGGCTTGCCCCCACGCTTTTGCCCCGAATACGCCCAGGGCGAGGACCTCGGTGCCGACGAGCAGGAAAGCCGCAATCACCAATCCGGCAGCGCCTCCCGGAAACCGCTTAATCTTATCGCCCGGCTTGGGCTGAGAGAATTTCCAAATGAAAATGGCAAGAAGGATTTGCGAAGCCAGGAAGGAAAGGCCGGCCTCCCACATGGTGTCGGTGTATTGCTCGTCGATCAAGTGGCCATGGGCGGAAATATCGACCGGCATAGGCCAAATATGCATCACGATGGGAACCGCCGAAGCAATCGCTATCACCACAATCGTCACCGCCAACAACTTCGCCATAGGGGCCGCCTTTCGCCGCTCGAAGAAACATCTAGAAAGGATCGCCGCAGCCTTGACTGCGGCGATCAAATGGAACTGGTGGTGACCAGAAAAGGTTCCTACTTTGCCTTAAACGTGAAATCGGCCGTCGCCGCACCCCCTGCCGCCACGGTGACCTTCTGGGTCTGGGTCTCGTCCGGCTCGTGCCAGGCCTTCACGGTATAGCTGCCGGGCGGAACGTTATTGAGGGTGTAGTGACCACTGTCGTCGGTGATCGCGTAAGGGCCTTTCACAACCACGAAAAAGCCGTGCATCCACGGGTGAATGTTGCACTGCACGGGAATCACTTCGGTGTTTTTCCACGCCTTTTCGACCGGCGGCGCTCCGGGCGGTTGCGATTGGTTCCAACCCACATTGATCATGGGATTGGGAAGCGGGTGGATATTGTGCGCCGTCTGATCGCTGGTGACCACCTTGAAGCTCTGGTTGGTATCGAGAGCGAGCACATGGGGCACGTACATGCAGTTCTTCTGATCGAACACCGGGACCGAAGTCTCAGTCTGGGCCGT
>JASHRB010000288.1 GCA_030037575.1 Candidatus Sulfotelmatobacter sp.
ACTCCGTTGCGAACCTCGACGTGGTGGTTCAGGTGCGGATGATTCAGCAGCTGCATCACCGATCGCACCGCGCCCGCTTTGCAGTCGTCAGCACCATAAACCAGACGCTTGATTCGCGCATGTACCACAGCTCCGGCGCACATGGCGCACGGCTCAATTGTAACAAACAGCTCACACTCACCCAGACGATGGTTACCAACGGTCGCTCCCGCTTCGCGCAGCGCGAGCATCTCCGCGTGAGCCGTAGGATCGGATTGGTTGATGTTGCGATTCCATCCTCGGCCGACGATGCGGTCGCCACATATGACGATGGCGCCGACAGGGACTTCCCCGGCTTCCAGCGCGCGCTGCGCCGAGCGCAGCGCCTCCTCCATCCACAATTCGTCGTGGCCGGTTGATGGCTGATCGCTAGCTGCGCGCACTCGAAAGGACCTGCAAGCAGAGTATCACCCGCCATCGGGGATTCAGATCAGTTGAAAAACGGCGCGCACCACATCAGGAACCAGGGCGCGAAACACCGCGGGAAGCAGGATCATCACAACCGCGTAGGCGAGCGCCATTAAAGGCAGCGCTAGAATCGGAAATCCGTTCGCCATCAATTTGATGAGATAGGATCGCATAATCGCCTCGATAGGTCTTGATACGAGAAAGGGGATTGAAAGGTTCCGTTGATTTCGCCGGGCGAAAATCAAGTTCCTTACCGCCGCTTCGCTTCGGTTCGGAATGACATGGAGGGCTGCTCCGAGAATCCGTCGGGTGGCCCAGGCTTTCGCGCCTCCCGCGAAGCGATGGGATGGCAACCCGCACCCGCAAGTGATATGCTTCGCGGTATGGAGATGCAAAAGCTCCTCCGCAAAGTTTTTCTGCTTGACCTGCTGCAAGGCCTGAAGGTCACGTTCCGTTACCAGGACCCGAAAGAGATCTATACCGAGCAGTATCCGCTCGAGCGGCCGCAAGTGGCCGAGCGTTACCGCGGCGCCCCGCGTCTCAATGTCAACCCCGACACCAACGAAACCATGTGCATCGCCTGCGATCTCTGCGCGCTGGCGTGCCCGGAAAATCTGATCGTTGTTTCCAGCGCCCGCAACGAGCAAACCCGCCGCAAAGAACTCACCAACTTCACCTACGATTTGAGCCGCTGCATGTTTTGCGGACTGTGCGAAGACGCCTGCCCGGTCGACGCTCTCGAACTCACGCAAGATTTCGAACTCGCCAGCTACTCTCGCCAGGGATGGATCTGGGATCGCGAGACCCTGGAAAAAGGCCCACAGCCCACGCAATACAAAAAGTAGCGGCAGCGATTTACATTTCCCGGGCAGGTTGCTGCTGCGTCATGCAGTGCATCGTTCCCAACCCCCAAACTAGATCTCCCGAGTAAATGGGCACGACCTGGCGGGTGGAGAAAACCTCGGACAGAGCGTTCAAGGCGACGCGATCGTGGGGATCATTGAAGACCGGGACGAGGACGATTCCGTTCGCGATGTAGAAGTTCGCGTAGCTGGCGGGCAGGCGTCTTTTTTCGAAAATGACGGGGCGGGGCAACGGAATTTCGATGATGTCGAGCAGCTTGCCGTCTTGATCGCAAGCGGCGCGAAGACGCCGAAGATTTTCGCACAGCGGTTTGTGATTTGGGTCTTTCCTATTGGACTCGACGACGGTTACGACGGTCTTGGGCCCAACGAATCGCGTGAGGTCGTCGACGTGGCCGTGGGTGTCGTCTCCGGCGATCCCCTTGCCCAGCCAGATGACATGCGGCGCGCCGAAGTAATCGGCGAATATCTTTTCATAGTCTTTCCGCGACATGCCGGGATTGCGCTGCTGCACTTTGCTGAGCAGGCATTCTTCGGTCGTGAGAATCGTGCCGCACCCGTTGACATCGATCGATCCGCCTTCCAGCACGATGCGCTTCTCGCCGAACATGGGGCGAATCTCGCCACCAGATTGAACACCAAGGTCCCCCATCCCAGCCGTGTTCTGGCCGGCTGCGGCGGGGATTTGTCTGGCCATGCGGCCGCCGATCTTGTCGTCGTGCTTCCAGTTGGAGTACTTGGCCCACGCGTTAAAGCGGAAGTTGATGGCGAGTTGCCGGGATTTTATCCCGTCCTGATGGCCGAGGGCGGTCGTCCCCACACGGTCACTGCTCGCGGTCACAAAAATACATCCCGAATCCCGCAGCCAGACGCGATCGCTGCGCCAGCGACGAAAGCTGATATTGTTCGATGGCGCATTCGCGCGCTCGAGTCGTTTGCGGATTTCTTTCTCCGCCCGGGCATCGTTAACGATCAGTTCGACGCGCTCATATCGGGCCAGATTGCAAATGATCTGGGCATAGATCCAGGGAATCGGCTCGAACTTGCCCGGCCAGTCGCCGTGATCGTGCGGCCACGCCAGCCAGGTCGCATCGTGTGGTTCCCATTCGGCGGGCATGCGCAAGCACTCGCCAGCAGGAAAGGCCTCGACATCACCGCTTAAAGTTTTACTTGAACTTTTGGCGAAGGCCACAGTAGGCTCACTGTCGGTCAAGCAATCGATTCGCGATGGGCGCGTAGGCGTCAATGCGTCGATCCCGCAAGAATGGCCAGTTGCGCCGGGTTTCTTCGAGGGCCTTCCCATCGACGTCGCCGACCAAGATCTCTTCGCGATCGTGCGAGCCTTCGGCAAGCACACGACCGAATGGATCGCAGAAAAAAGATCCGCCCCAGAATTCCAATCCCTGGCCAGGAGCCGATTTACCGCGCACATTGCCGGTTTCGAATCCAACGCGATTGACGACCGCAACGTAAACCCCGTTTGCAATCGCATGGGCGCGCTGAATCGTGCGCCAGGCATCGTGCTGCGCCACACCGAACTCGGCTTTCTCCCCCGGGTGCCAGCCGATCGCCGTGGGATAAAACAGTATTTGCGCGCCTTGCAGAGCGGTAAGGCGCGCACCTTCTGGAAACCACTGATCCCAACAGACGAGCGTGCCAACGCGGCCGGCGCTG
>JASHRB010000289.1 GCA_030037575.1 Candidatus Sulfotelmatobacter sp.
AGTGGCGCGAAATCGCCTTTCATCCTCCCGCCAGCATGAGAAGCGAATGGCTGCGCACGCGCGCGCTTTCGGAAAATATTCCCGACTTCGCGCCCTTCCTGCGATTCTTCCGCAACAAGATTCGTCCCGAGGGCACGTTCGAAGACCACGCATCGCCCGAACTCGCCCGCATTCGCCGCCAGATCGAAAAGCAACGACGCACCATCCAGCAATCCCTGCAGGCGTATCTTCGCCGCCTTTCCCAAGGCGGCGCCGTGCAGGATGGGTTGATCAAGATCCGCGGCGAGCGCTTCGTCATCCCCGTCAAAATCGAGCAGCAGCGCCGGGTTCAGGGCGTCGTCCACGGCGCGAGTTCCAGCGGTCAGACGGTTTTCGTCGAGCCGCTCGAAACCATCGAACAAAACAACGAACTCGTTGGCTTGCTCGATGAGGAGCTCGCCGAGATTCATCGCATCCTGCTCGACATGACGCGTCGCATCGGCGAGCACGCCGGCGCCATCCGCTCCTCCTCCGACGCGCTTGCCGAACTCGAACTGCAATTCGCCAAGGCCCGCTTCGCCGAAGATTACAACTGCGTCGCGGCGAATTTTGACGATCCGCTGGCCCCACCCCGGTCGCGCGCTTGGCGCCAGGCCGAGGGTGGTTCGGAGTTGCCTAGCCACAGCGGCTGCGAAGCCGAACGCCGGACGCCCGGTGGCGGTCTCATCCTGCACAACGCCCGCCACCCGCTCCTCGAACGCAACCTCAAACTCAAGCAGTCAAAAATAGTTCCCCTCACCCTGGAGCTCGCAGGTGACCGCCGCCAGCTGGTGATCACTGGCCCTAACACCGGAGGCAAAACCGTCACCCTCAAAACCGTGGGTCTGCTGGCGCTCATGGCGCAGTCCGGCATCCCCGTTCCCGCCGATCGCGCCGAACTTTTCGTCTTCGACGCCGTGCTGGCCGACATCGGCGATTATCAATCCATCGAGCAGAATCTTTCCACCTTCTCCGCGCACGTCACCAACATCGACTTCATCTCGCGCACCGCCAGCGCACGCTCTCTCGTCCTGCTCGACGAACTCGGTTCCACCACCGATCCGGAAGAAGGCGCCGCGCTGGCCGTCGCCATCGCCTCGCATTTCAAGCAAATCGGCTGCCTGACCGTGATCTCCACTCATCACGCCGCGCTCAAAGTCTACGGGGCAAACACTCCCGGCGTCGGCAATGCCTCGGTCGGCTTCAACGAAACCACTCTTCAGCCCACCTACGATCTGAAGATCGGCGTCCCCGGAGCCTCCGCCGGAATCAGCATCGCGCAGCGCCTCGGCCTGAATGGGTCGATCATCGAGGCGGCGCGTTCCCGCCTCAGCACACAAGCCCGGGATGTCGGTGAATTCCTCGACAAGCTCCATGCCGAACTCCGCGCCGCCGAAGGCCAACGTTGGCGGCTCGACAAAATGCAGCGCGAACTGGACGAGCAGAAAAAACGCTTCGCCGTTGAAGAAAAGAAGAACCAGCAAAACAAAGTGCGCGAACTGGAGAAAAAACTCGAACGCCTGCTCGACGATTTCGAATATCGCGCGCGCGAAGCGGTCAACGCAATTCAGGATCGCGCCGCCGCCCAGAAAGCATCAAGAGACGCCGAGCGCCGCATCGCCAAACTCCGCCGCGAATTTCGCGAGCAATTCGATTCCACCGTGGTCGCCCACTCCACCGGAGCCGATCAAGGGGACCCCAACGCGCAGCCGCAAAAAGTCAAGCAGGTTTGTGAAGGCGACACGGTCAGACTGAAATCCACCGGCCGCCCCGCCCGCATCTGGCGCCAGCTCGACGACGATCACTTCGAAGTCGAAATCGGCTCCATGAAAATGAAGATCGCGCGCCATGACATCGCGGAAGTTTTCATGACCATGCGCCCCTCCGATTCTCCGCTCGAAGCGGCCCGTGCGCGCGGCATCTCGGTCTCCCTGGCTAACGAGGGCGACACCGCTCCCTCGGAAATCAACGTGATCGGATACAACGTCGACGACGCCACGCGCGCAGTCGAAAAGTTTGTCGACCGCGCTTTCCTCGCCGGACTGCCCCGCGTCCGCGTCGTTCACGGCAGCGGTATGGGCATTTTGCGCAAAGCTCTGCGCCAGGCCCTGCAGCATCATCCGCACGTCGAATCGGTCGCCGAAGCGACCCAGAACCAAGGCGGCGGTGGCGCCACGGTGGTGGAGTTAAGGCTCTGAACCGCGAGCCGAAGGCAAGAACGTGCACCGGTTGACCCGCCAAAAACAGGGGAAGCCCATCCAGCCGAGCGACCATCGCCGGATGGTATTTCGGGTTCATGCGGATCCCGGCCGAGTGACCGGAGCACTTCAGGCGATGGCCATGAATGTGCCCAGCGACAATGAGCACGCGGCTCTGAGCCCGGAGCGCGATGCGCGGCGAATTCCTCACTTTCTGCGCTGCGCTGCCCCTTGCCGGCGGCAGCCACAGCGAAAGACGGTTGCAACCGTCGGTCGAGGAGTCCACGATAAGTTTGCTTTTTCCAACGGCGTCAACGGAATAGCCGCCTGTTCCACAATTTTTCCGCAGGCTTCGTGCCCGGTTACATTCCATGGGGACGCTTTTTGGCGCAAAATGAGTGGGGAAGCGGTGTTCCATCCATGCCAACCATGGAAGACTTCAAAGAGACGGTCAA
>JASHRB010000290.1 GCA_030037575.1 Candidatus Sulfotelmatobacter sp.
AGCAGCTCCGATTTGAGAGCGCTTTGGGGCTAGAATCTGGCAAAACCAGCAGACGGGCAGGAACAGAGCACATAAGAACAATAGACGCAATGGACGGCATCGTACAGGAATGAACATTCGGTCTAGATTTTGCACCGTGGTCTCGAATGGCAGCGACAAAGACTATATGGAAGCCGCAGAGAGAAATTCTCAACCTGTTCATCCAGTGGCATCACATCAATTCCACTCCAATCCACGACGAGGGGAGCATGTGGATAAGCTATTTTCTTTTCATCGCTTGCTCCTGTGTCGCCATCGTCGGATTATTGCTTCTAGCGATTTCGGGAGCCGGACTGACCTGCCACCGCAGGCGAAAGTGCCAGCCCACGGCCTCGTAGCTAGCATTAAATCCCGTTTCATCAACGATTCGCTGCAGTCGGTCTCAACCGGAACTGGGAGAGAATGCAGCCGCTCGTGAACCGGACGCACGAGCGCACAATCGCACAATCAAGAAAATTGTGAGAGAGTAGGCAGATCAACGGATGGGGGGCTCATTTCCAAGGAAGCTAGTCGAGCGGTTTAGCCGCAGTATTGTTTTGCTTCGCCGCCTGCCTCGTGAGTTTCAGAGCTTGCCGCTATATGTCACACCCGAGGCTGGACTAAGGCATTGGGGGTCCATCGCAGCCATTGATCCCCTGCTGCTTCGGATGACCAAAGAGCTGGTTAGACCGCGAGCGTGCGTATGGGATGTTGGGGCGAACGTAGGGTTATTCACGTTTTCCGCCGCGGCCATGGCCGGGGCCTCCGGATGCGTACTGGCGATCGAACCGGATGTCTGGCTGGCTCACTTGCTCCATCGCTCCGCCACGCTTATTCGTCGACGGCAATTGCGGGCAGCGCACGTAGAGGTTCTTTGCGCTGCTATTTCATACCAAGGCGGCGTGCATCAGCTGGAAATTGCGGACCGCGCACGCGCGGCAAACCACCTGACCAACTCGCCCGGTTCCAGCCAGGCGGGCGGCGCACGTCATCTTCAGCCCACGGTAGCCGTGACCTTGGATGCCCTGCTTGATCATTTTCCTGCGCCCGGCGTCCTGAAGATCGACGTAGAACATCACGAAGGTGCAGTGTTACGCGGCGCAACGCGGTTGCTCGAACTGTTCCGGCCAGTGATTTGGTGTGAGGTCGATCCCGCCAATGCCGAAAGAGTGACGGAAATCCTTTGCACAAAGGACTATCGTCTCTTTGGAGCGGCAGAGAATCCGCATCCCGCAATCACCAGAGCCTGGTGGAATACACTTGCGGTGCCTGCCGAAAAAGTCGCCGCCCAGCCGAACCTTGAATGAACCCTTGACGTTGTTTCCACCATGCTCTGTGGCATCGTGGCTGTTGCAAAAAGTCGCCCGTCAAGGGGAAAGTTGGCGACAAATCTGATTTCAGGTAGTGGTGCAGTTTGAATTTCCACAAGGGTAGCGCCGTGCTCCGGTCTGTGGGACACTGTGGGCATGGCATACAAGAATCGTTTCCGGCCAAAGGGTGAGCGAACGAGCGAACAAGCAATAAGACTGTTGCTCCGAAGGTGAGAGATTTAGCCAAGGCGATGAAAGCGTCTAAAAAGAGAACGGCCCGCGAGGACGTAAATCAAGCCGCTGCAAGGATCACCCGCGAAATTACCAAGCAGCCCCAAATGATTCCGGTACTTCGATTTCAGCCAAGTCGTCCCTAAAATCGAAGATCGTTTAAATTGGTTCGCCTGGATTCAGGTTATCGTTATAGCTGTCTACATCGTTTTTGAGTTGATGACAGTCCCCTACGATTTGCTGTCGCCTCTGCTGGAATGCAATTTCCATGTGATCTCGAGTGGCGATTCTCATGTCCGACCAAAGCGATATCTGTTTACCGTTCTGAGGCTGCCTAGCAACATGCTTCGCTCTGACACGTCGGCCTTGTGGATCGGTGAAATATTCCTCCCGCATTGCCTTCGACAGCTCATCTGCACATTGATTGATTAAAGTCGCACGCTGCGGTCCCCACCGCCCTGTCCCCACCGCCCTGTCTCAATTGCCCAGATCGCCATTTCATGACTGGTACTGAGGGTATGACCCGCCTCAAAATACTCGTTCGCTATTTGCTGCATCTGTTCGGTATATGACACGGAATCTCCGTTTTAGAGTTTTGAAGGAAGAGGTTGTCCCCACCCGTCCGTTAGGCCAGAAGCCGTTACTATATGCCTCACCTTTGCCAGCAAATCGCGGCTATGCGAGCACATTATCTCCTCGCGAAACTGGAGCTGTCCCACTACTAGCGCCGGATGTACGCCCATTCGCAGAGCAAAGCCTTTTATCTTCTCTCTAGAATAGAGCGGCCGGATTCTGGCGATAAAGCTATCTAGATCAGCGCGACTGACTGAGAAGTTTGCGGCGAAGTTGTCTGCTTCAATTTCCCGAAGGGGACGATTTTCAAATGAAGCAGCATCCTCGCCAACAAGCGCCATATCAATCGGCGGATCGTCGTCTGGGTTTAGGCCGTGGCGTTTCCTTACATGATCCATCTCATGAAGAAGCGTGTGCCAGAACCGATCAAACCTGTCGTATCGCAGAGATAAGACAATTACGGGCGATTTCGCGCCTAGCCAAAACGTAGCTCCGTCGATTCGCGTCTGCGGCAAGTGCTCCACTACAAGAAACCTGATACCAGACTCAGCAAGAACGCGAGGAACGTGCCGAACCTCCTCCGTATGGGACATCAACTTTCGCAGCCTATTCAGCGCAGCATCGGCAGCTTCATCGGAGAAAACCCCTTTTACATCTACTGCTCTGCCAAGTCTTGCGGCACGGCAGAGCCACGCATCAACTGAGGGATGAGGAACACAATAATTCGTAGATTTCCGGGCAGCGTGACCCAAGGGGCAAACTTCAAAAAACTCGTTCACCTCCCTCTCAAGCACGTCGATGCTGTCCGACGGCTCAATCCACTGTCGCTTTATCATCTCCTTGATTGGCGCACGGGAATAGAGTTAGGCCCTTCGCCCTACGCCAGAATCAGACTGTCCTGCGATGAACAAACGATAGGAGCTTTCCAGGTTCATGAAAAACTGCGCGTCAACATCGAATGCATCCCCTAAAAGCTTTGCTAGCTCTGGAGTGATCTCTCGCTTCCCGGTTAGGATTTGACTCACAACAGTTGGGGTGCGGCCCAGAATATCCGCCAAGTCCTGTTGATTCCATCCACGAGCCTCTAACTCTTCCCGGATAAACTCACCGGGCGGGAAAGCTTCCGCGATTTGCCTATATGCCATTTTTCTCCTAAATGATACATATATCTTTACTGACATGAATCGCTTGCCAGCCAGCAAACGAGCGGTTATCCTTTGGGCCTTGGTCGAGGGCAATTCCATCATTCCATCAACTCAATCGTGCGAATGACAGGAGTCTCGAAACACACAGTCCTGAATCTGCTAGAGGATGTGGGCTGCACCGCTGCCGCGCATCACAACACGCACATCCGCAACGTCCACGCCCGGCGAGTACAAGTCGATGAAGCGTGGGCCTTTGGTTATGCCAAACAGAAAAACGTACCGAAAGAGAAGCAAGGCCAGTTTGGGTATGGCGATGTCTGGACATGGGCCGCGATTTGCGCGGACTCGAAGTTGATTATTTCTTACGTTGTTGGCACGCGAGGCCCAGAGACCGCGAAAGTTTTCATAGGTGACTTGGCGAAGCGCGTCGCCAATCGCATTCAGCTCACGAGTGATGGATACCGCGCATACGAAACCGCAGTCGAGAACGCCTTCGGTTGCGAAATTGATTATTCAATGCTCGTGAAAATTTACGGTGCGCCGCTGCAAGATGATGCTGCTACGCGCTACAGCCCCGCCACTTGCGTCGGATGTCGTACAGCAACAATCAGCGGGAATCCAGACCCGGCGCATGTTTCGACATCATTTGTGGAAAGACAAAATCTGTCGATGAGAATGGGGATGCGCCGATTCACGCGCCTCACAAACGGATTTTCAAAAAAGATCGAGAACCACTCCGTCACATTTTATTTTGGGAAGCACCGGTGGCAATCTGTCGACAGACGGAGAGAGACGTGTGCAAAGTAGTAGGGCTAGCTCTGGGTTGTGCACGCCATAATTGCTTCGGCTACACTCGAGTTTCCGCGATAACACGCCTCGCGCCCCAGCGCAGCACTGGCTAGCGCGTCAAATTGAATGTGCCCTGCAACTCGATCTTGTCGGAAGAACCCCCGACCAGGATCGAGAAGTCTCCCGGTTCGGCGCGCCAGTCCTTCTTTGACGCATCGTAGAAAGAAAATGCTCGGCGATCGACCTTGAGAGTGACTCGTTCGCTTTCCCCCGGTTTCAAATCCACTTTTGTGAAGCCTTTCAGCTCTTTGACCGGC